>NZ_JBFTRB010000006.1:0-277373 GCF_056399305.1 Arthrobacter sp. 01N444 | reverse complement strand
GTCTTCTACTCGATGTTCGGCTTCCAGCGCACCGGCGATTCCTTCTGGGCCGCCGCCGACCAGATGACCCGCGGGTTCATCATCGGCGCCACCGCCGGACGCACCACCCTGACCGGCGAAGGCCTGCAGCACGCCGACGGCCACTCCCCCATGCTGGCGGCAACCAACCCGGCCGTCATCACCTACGACCCGGCATACGGCTACGAGATGGGCGTCATCATGCGTGACGGCCTCAACCGGATGTACGGCCCCGGCGAAGCCGGGAAGGAAATTGCCGACAACGATCCGTCGCGGAACGTGATGTACTACATCACTGTCTACAACGAGCCGATCGTGCAGCCGCCCGCACCGGCGGAACTCGATGTCGAGGGCATCATCAAGGGCATCTACCTGCTGGCGCCGGCCAAGATTGACGGCCCGCGCACGCAGATCCTTGCCTCGGGTGTGTCGGTTCCCTGGGCCCTCGAAGCCCAGCGGGTCCTCGCCGAGGACTGGGGCGTCTCGGCGGACGTCTGGTCCGTGACCTCCTGGACCGAACTGCGCCGCGACGCCATGGCCGCCGAGGAAGACTCCTTCCTCAACCCCGGCCAGCCCGCCCGCGTCCCGTTCGTGACCCAGCAGCTCGCCGGCGCCACCGGCCCCATCGTGGCGGTCACCGACTACATGAAGGCCGTGCCGGACCAGATCCGCCAGTTCCTGCCGAACGAGTTTGCCTCGCTCGGCGCGGACGGCTTCGGCTTCTCGGACACCCGCGCCGCGGCACGCCGCTTCTTCAAGAACGACATCCACTCGGTTGTGGTCCGTTCCCTTCAGATGCTGGCCCGCCGGGGCGAAGTGGATGCCCAGGCACCTGCCCAGGCCATCGAGAAGTACCGCCTGCACAACGTGAACGCCGGCACCACCGGCAACGCAGGCGGCGACTCCTAACCGCGCCTCAGCGCAAGAGCGAACGTTCGACGGCGGCTCCCACCGAAAGGTGGGGGCCGCCGTCGGGCGCTTAACCGCCCCGCCTCCCTCCGGCCTCCCTCGGGCCTCCCTCCGGGGGCGCTCTGGACTCCCGCGGGCCGCTGTGATGCAGGACAAGGACAGTTGTAGCCTTCGCACAAATGGAGCTTGGGCGGCCCGCCCCGTATGCTCAATGCATGGCAGAGCCGATCACCACTCCCGAAAAACGCAAGCCGAGCTCGAGGGCGATGACTCCGGAGAAAGCCGAAACCCTCAAGAAGCTCCGGGCCAGCGTGGGCCAGCTGTCGACGACGACGCTGCGCCAGTTGGAGAAGTCCTTGCCGTGGTACGGCCGGCTGAACTCGGATGAACGTTCCGCCCTGGGCATGGTGGCCCAGAACGGCATCGCGGCTTTCGTCACCTGGTACGAACGGCCAAGTTCGCCGTCGTGGATCCTCTCCGACGTCTTCGGCACCGCGCCCACCGAACTGACCCGCTCCATAAGCCTGCAGAAGGCGCTCCAGCTGATCCGGATCGTGGTGGAAGTCGTCGAGGACCAGGTCCCGGTGATCGCCCCGGAAGCGGACCAGGGGGCCCTCCGGGAGGCCGTGCTGCGCTACTCGCGGGAGGTCGCGTTCGCGGCCGCCGACGTCTATGCCCGCGCCGCGGAATCCCGCGGCTCCTGGGATACCCGGCTGGAAGCCCTGATTGTCGATGCCATCCTCCGTGGCGAAAACACCGACGCGCTGCGGTCCAGGATCGCGGCCCTGGGCTGGAAAGCACAGGAGCGCTTCACGGTCATGGTCGGAAATTCCCCGTCCGAACCAAGCGCCAGCTACGTCAGCGAGCTGCGGCGCACGGCGGGGCGCTTCGCCGAGGACGCCCTTGTGGGGATCCAGGGCGACCGCCTCATCCTGATCCTGGGCGGGGTCCACGACCGGGAGACCGCGTACCTGAAACTCAGCGAACTCTTTGCCCCCGGCCCGGTGGTCTACGGCCCGGAGGCCGGGTCCCTCCTCGAGGCCAGCGGCTCCGCCCAGTCCGCCTTTGCCGGCCTCACCGCGGCCCGCGCGTGGCCTTCCGCGCCGCGCCCGGTGGCGGCCGATGACCTGCTCCCGGAGCGGGTGATCTCCGGCGACGACGCCGCCCGCCGCTCGCTGGTCAAGAACATCTACCGCCCGCTTCTGGCCGCCTCCAACGGGCTGGTGGAGACCCTCGGCACGTACCTCGAACTGGGCCATTCACTCGAGGCCACGGCCCGGGAACTCTTCGTCCATGCCAACACAGTGCGCTACCGGCTCAAGCGCGTCTGCGACGTCACCGGCTGGGATCCGCTGCTGCCGCGGGAGGCGTTCGTGCTCCAGACCGCCCTCGTCGTGGGCCGGCTTTCTGCCCCGCCGAAGGCCCCCACGGAGCGGCAACCTCCCCGCAACGGCTCCTGAACCGTTGTAGACTTCCTACAAACTGACCCAGTGAGCTTGGTGCATGAAAACACGAATGTTCACGCGGTAATTTGGAAAGCTGGTTACGTGCTTGCAATCGTTTGCCCTGGACAGGGCTCCCAGACCCCTGGTTTTCTGGCCCCTTGGCTGGAACTGCCACCCGTCGCAGGCCTCCTGGCCTCCCTCAGCGAAATAGCAGGCATCGACCTCACCGCCCACGGCACCACCTCCGATGAGGAGACCATCAAGGACACCGCAGTCGCGCAGCCGCTGATCGTTGCTGCGGGCCTGGTGACGGCGAAGTCGCTGTTCGACGTCGAACTCGGCACGCTTCCCGTCATCCTTGCCGGCCACTCCGTCGGCGAAATCACCGCGGCTTCCCTCGCCGGTGTCCTGTCGGAATCCGAAGCCATGACGTTTGTCCGCGAACGCGCCAACAGCATGGCAGCCGCTGCCGCCGCCACCCCGACCGGCATGAGTGCCGTCGTGGGCGGCGACCCCGCGGAGGTCCTGGCAGCCATTGCTGCCGCCGGGGCCACGGCCGCCAACGTCAACGGGGCCGGCCAGACCGTCGCCGCAGGCACCCTGGAGCAGCTGAAGGCCCTGGCGGAGAACCCGCCGGCCAAGGCCCGGGTTATTCCGCTGAAGGTCGCGGGCGCGTTCCACACCTCGCACATGGCCCCCGCGGGCGCGGCCCTGCAGGCCCTGCGTCCGTCGCTGCACCCGAAGGACCCGCAGGTGCCGTTGCTGTCCAACTTCGACGGCGCGGAAGTCACCGACGGCGCCGCCGCCGTCGACAGCCTGATCGCCCAGGTCTCCCGGCCGGTCCGCTGGGACCAGTGCATGGAGACGATGGTGCAGCGCGGGGTGACCGGCGTGATCGAACTGGCTCCCGCCGGAACACTGGCGGGCCTGGCCAAGCGCGGCATGCCCGGCGTCAAGACAGTCACCGTCAAGACCCCGGACGATCTTTCCGCGGCCCTGGCCCTATTTGCAGAACTGGAGGGAGGGGCATGAGCGTTCCCACTCTGAAGCAGGCACCGGTGCAGGCCAACACCCGCATCATGGGTATCGGGGCTTACCGGCCCAGCGTGATCGTGACCAACGAGGACGTGTGCCAGTGGATCGACTCCTCGGATGAGTGGATCCGCCAGCGCACGGGCATCATCACCCGGCACCGCGCGCCCGCCGATGTCAGCGTGATTGACATGGCCGAGGGCGCCGCACGTGAAGCACTGCAGAAGGCCGGCATCGAGGCCTCCCAGCTCGGCGCCGTGATTGTTTCCACGGTCACCCACCCGTATGCGACCCCGTCCGCCGCAGCGAGCCTCGCCGACCGCCTCGGCGCGACGCCGGCCCCGGCCTTCGACATCTCCGCGGCATGCGCCGGCTACTGCTACGGCATCGCCCAGGGCGACGCCCTGGTGCGTTCCGGCGCGGCATCCTACGTCCTGGTGGTCGGTGCCGAGAAGCTCTCCGACGTCATCGACAACACGGAACGGACCATCTCCTTCCTGCTTGGCGACGGCGCGGGCGCAGTCGTGATCGGCCCCTCTGACACGCCCGGCATCGGCCCCTCGGTGTGGGGTTCGGACGGCAGCAAGTGGGATGCCATCGGCATGACCCACTCCATGCTGGACATCCGCGAGCTCGCCCTGACCGGCAAGCACGGCGCCGCCGTCAGCGATGAGGAAGCGGCCGTGACCGACGCTTCCCTGTGGCCGACCCTGCGCCAGGACGGCCAGACTGTCTTCCGCTGGGCCGTGTGGGAGATGGCCAAGGTGGCCCAGCAGGCCCTGGACGCAGCCGGCATCCGGTCCGAGGACCTCGCTGCGTTCATCCCGCACCAGGCCAACATGCGCATCATCGACGAGATGGCCAAGAAGCTGCAGCTGCCCGAGACCGTCAAGATCGCCCGCGACATCGCCGACGCCGGAAATACGTCGGCGGCGTCCATCCCCCTGGCCACCCACCGCCTGCTTGAGGAAAACCCCGAGCTCAGCGGCGGGCTGGCGCTGCAGATCGGCTTCGGAGCCGGTCTGGTCTTCGGCGCCCAGGTGGTCGTGCTTCCTTAGGCAGCCACCGCTTTTCCGAACTAAATACGTTCCACCCGTTTCACCCTTGCACCGCATGTCCTTCAATTTCAGGGCCAGCCCCGCATGCTGTGCTCGCAAGCATTCCCGCACCAAGCCGAACCCTCGGTTTGAATCATTTCCGCCCTTAGGCTGCCGGCATTCCACCGGCAGCCGAGGGCAACAACCAGAAAAGGAGCCATCAATGGCTAGCAACGAAGAAATCCTGGCCGGCCTGGCTGAAATCGTCAACGAAGAGACCGGCCTGGCCACGGAGGCTGTCGAAATGGACAAGTCCTTCACCGAGGATCTGGACATCGACTCCATCTCGATGATGACGATCGTGGTCAACGCCGAAGAGAAGTTCGGCGTCCGCATCCCGGACGAAGAGGTCAAGAACCTCAAGACCGTCGGCGACGCCGTCAGCTTCATCGCCAACGCCCAGGCCTAGTCTGGCATCCGCCGGTATCGGCGGACCCCGGTGTCCGGTCCGGGCGCTGCAGCAGCGCCCGGACCGGACCACCAGCACCGCCACGAAATGCACCACCCGAAAGTTTTCCCCTCGCAGGCCCCGGCCATCCCGTTCGCGGTTCCGGATACGGCAGGCGCACCGACAGAGAGTGATCCCATGGCACGCAAAGTAGTCATTACCGGTCTGGGTGCCACCACACCCATCGGCGGCGATGTCCCCACGATGTGGAAGAACGCGCTCAAGGGCGTCTCCGGCGCGCACACGCTTGAGGACGACTGGGTGGCCAAGTACGAGCTGCCCGTCCACTTCGCCGCACGCGCCTCCACCCCTGCCCTGGACGTCCTGACCCGGGTCGAGGCCAAGCGCATGGACCCGTCCACCCAGTTCGCCGTGGTCGCATCCCGTGAGGCGTGGGCCGACTCCGGCATCACTGAAATCGACCACGACCGTCTGGCGGTGGCCTTCGCGACCGGCATCGGCGGCGTCTGGACCCTCCTGGATGCCTGGGACACCCTGCGCGAAAAGGGTCCCCGCCGCGTCCTGCCCATGACCGTGCCCATGCTGATGCCCAACGGCCCGGCCGCCGCGGTAAGCCTGGACCTGGGTGCCCGCGCCGGCGCCCACACCCCCGTTTCCGCCTGCGCGTCCGGCACCGAGGCCGTGCACGTGGGCCTGGACCTCATCCGCGCCGGCAAGGCCGACGTCGTCGTGTGCGGCGGCGCCGAAGCCGCCATCCACCCGATGCCGATCGCCGCCTTTGCCTCCATGCAGGCCCTCTCACGCCGCAACGACGATCCCGAGCACGCCTCACGCCCCTACGACCGTGACCGCGACGGCTTCGTCATGGGCGAGGGTGCCGGCGCCCTGGTGCTCGAGGCCGAGGAACATGCCCTGGCCCGCGGCGCCCGGATCTACGCCGAACTGGCGGGCACCTCGGTCACCGCCGACGCCTACCACATCACCGCCCCGGACCCCCAGGGCCTGGGCGCCACCCGCGCGCTGAAGGCTGCGATGTTCGATGGCCGCATCCAGCCCGAAGACATCGTCCACGTCAACGCGCACGCCACCTCCACCCCGGTCGGCGACAAGCCCGAGTACGCGGCCCTCAAAGCCGCCCTGGGCAAGCACGTGGACTCCGTAGCGGTCTCGGCCACCAAGTCCCAGATGGGGCACCTGCTCGGCGCCTCCGGTGCCGTGGAGGCCGTGCTGACCGTCATGGCCATCTACGACCGCAAGGCGCCGGTGACCATCAACCTCGAGAACCAGGATCCGGAAATCCCGCTCGACGTCGTCACGACCGCCCGCGACCTGCCGGCCGGCAGCATCGCCGCGCTGAGCAACTCGTTCGGCTTCGGCGGCCACAACGCCGTGATCGCGGTACGCAGCGTCTAGCTGCACGACCAGCAGCACGCCCGCAGCACGCCGGGACGGCAGATGGCGGCAATGTTCTTCGTGAACATTGCCGCCATCTGCCTTTTGGCGCCTAGCTATGGAATTGCTGCGGTGGTGCGCCCGGTGAGGCCCTAGCCGACCTGGTGGAGCCAGCGCACGGGGGCGCCTTCGGCGGCGTGCCGGAACGGCTCGAGTTCCTCGTCCCAGGCCTCGCCCAGGGCGAGGGAGAGTTCGTGGTAGACGGCCGAGGGGTCGCCGGCGCCGGATTCGTAGGCGTAACGGATGCGGTCCTCGGACACCATGATGTTGCCGTGGACGTCAGTGGTGGCGTGGAAGATCCCGAGCTCCGGGGTGTGCGACCAGCGGCCGCCGTCGACTCCCTGGCTCGGCTCCTCAGTGACTTCATAGCGCAGGTGCGCCCAGCCTCGCAGAGCGGACGCCAATTGAGCCCCCGTGCCCGGCGTTCCGGTCCACGACAGCTCGGCCCGGAACATTCCGGGCGCGGCAGGCTGAGCGGTCCACTCCAGGTCCGTCCGCTTGTCCACGACAGACCCTATGGCCCACTCGACGTGGGGGCACAAGGCAGTCGGGGCCGAGTGAACGAACAACACACCTCGGGTCAGTGCAACAGACATTCCATCCTCCATAGCTGTAGGTACGTCTTCCCCAACGACCTGTGCCTGGATGTCTGTCTGTTGCGCGGATCCCAATTTATGCCGGCGGTCCCTGCCAGACTACTAATATACAACCGGGTTCAAAGCTGGGACGTGGTGCATTCCAGCTTCAAGTTCAACTTGAAACTTCCCGGGCGTGAGTTTTATTCTGCCCTACCCCTCCTAATTACGCCAGTGCGATTCGGCGCGTCTTTCCCGGCGCGCCGTGCATGCTTCGGCAGTCCCGCAGGTGGACCCTGGTCCGCTTGGCGCCGGGCAGGTATGCGGGCCGAATCCGGGGCAGGAATCCGGTCCGAATTGTGCGCCATTTTCGGCCGGCCGGACGCGCCGGACCGGCAATCCTCAGGCCCGGGGGTGTGCCTGCTGGTAGCTCTGCCGGAGCCTCTCAACGGACACGTGGGTGTAGATCTGGGTGGTGGCAAGGCTGCTGTGCCCGAGGATTTCCTGCACGGCGCGCAGATCCGCCCCGCCGTCGAGCAGGTGGGTCGCTGCGGAGTGCCGCAGGGCGTGCGGCCCGGTGGCGGCGGTGTCTCCCAGCCGTTCCAGCATCTCCTTGACCACGCTGCGGATCTGGCGCTGGTCCACTCTTCCGCCGCGCGCGCCCAGGAAGAGCGCCGGGCCGCTGGTCCCGGTGGCGAGGGCCGGCCGGCCGCGGCGGAGCCAGTCGTCGACGGCGAGCGCCGCCGGCAGCCCGTAGGGCACCGTGCGTTCCTTGTTGCCCTTGCCAAGCACCCGGAGCGTCCTGCGGTCCGGGTCGAGGTCGTCGACGTCCATGCCGGCCAGCTCGCCAACCCGGACGCCGGTGGCGTAGAGCAGCTCCACCATGGCACGGTTGCGCAAGGCCAGCGGTTCCCCCTCGGCCGAGGCGGATTCGGCGTCGTCCACGAGCCGCCGGACCTGTTGCTGGTGCAAGACGCCGGGCAGGGACTTCTCCCGCTTTGGCGCCTTGAGCCGCAGGGCGGGGTCGGCTTCGATCAGCTCCTCACGGACAGCCCAGGCGGTGAAGGCTCTGGCGGTGGCGGCGCGGCGGGCCAGGGTGGCGCGGGACTTCCCGGACTCGCTCTGGGCACCAAGCCAGCGCCGCAGGGTCCCGAGCTCCAGCCCGGCAAGGTCGTGGACGCCCTCGGTTGCGGCGTGCGCGAGCAGGCTTTCGACATCGGAGAGATAGGCCCGCACGGTATGGGCGGACCGGCCCCGCTCCGCTTCCAGGTAGCGGCCGAAGCGTGCGGCGACGAGCCGGATACCGCCGTCGAGCGCGGCGGGCGAGGCAGCGGGGGGATCCTGTGTAGACACCCTCTTACTCTGGCAGTATTCCCCCCGCATTCAAGGAGCCGGTCGGCGAGCCGCTTCTTCCCGGTGAAGCAAGCCATCTCAGTCCGCCTTCCCGGAGCGTTTCCAGCCGCCATGCCGGGATTCGGCCAGCCCCAGCAGCCCGAGCCGGCCAAGACCTGCGCGGACCGAGTCCGGGCTCAGCCCGGCCACCGCGGCAAGCTTCTCGACCGTGGTGGTGGTCCGCAGCGGCAGGGCATCGAGCAGGATCAGGTCCTCCAGGGTCAGGCCATCGTGGGCCTCGGACCGGCCTGCCTTGTCCGGGGGCATCGCCTCGCCGCTCGGGGAGGCGAGCTCGGCGATCTCCCCGGCATCCGTGACGCATACCGCGCCGCCCTCACGGAGAAGCCGGTGGCAGCCGGCGGAGTTGGCGCTGTGGATGGATCCGGGCACGGCGCCTACGGCCCTGCCCAGGCTTTCGGCATGGTGGGCCGTGTTGAGGGCGCCGGAGCGCCACCGGGCCTCGACCACGACCGTGACGGAGGCCAACGCCGCAATGAGCCGGTTCCGCTGCAGGAACCGGTAGCGGGTGGGAGCGGACCCGGGCGGAACCTCGGCCAGGACCGCGCCGCGGTTCGCCACGGTCCGCAGCAGGTCCTCATTTCCGGCGGGGTAGAAGCGGTCCACTCCCCCGGCCATGACGGCAATGGTGGGCACGCCGCCCGCGCTTCCGGCCAGGGCCGCCCTGTGGGCGTGGGCATCAATCCCGTAGGCCCCGCCGGAGACGATCGTGAAGCCGCGCTGGGCCAGCGAGTAGGCGAGGTCGCCCGTTACCGATGCCCCGTAGCTGGTGCTGTCCCGGGAGCCCACGAGGGCTACGGACCGGGCCGCCGGTGGCAGCTCCTGTTCCACGCCGCGCCACCACAGGCACAGGGGCTCCTGCAGTCCGAGGTCCGCCAGCTGCCGCGGCCACAAGTCATCCGTGGGAATGATGAGGCGTCCGCCGAGCCGGTGCATGGTGGCCAGGTCCCGCTCCGGCGCGAGGTCGGGCACGCGCGGGGCCCAACGCTTCAGCGCCTCGCTGAGCCCGGACCAGCCGCTGCCGCACCCGCCGTCCGCCAGGATTCCAGTGATCTCCTGTTCGAGCCCGGGACCCGCGGCCAGCGCGCCGCTGGCAATCCGCAGGGCGTCCTGCGCCCCCACTGCCTGGACCAGTGCCAGGGCCGCCGCGTCCTGCGGCTCGAACAGGCGGGCCAGGGCGGCGCGGGCTGTTCGGTCGTCATCAATCATGGTGGTTCCTTTCGCACGGCTGGGGTGGGCTTCGTGCCGGCAGGCTCAGGGTGAGACCGCGGCGGCCTGCCGGAGGCCCAGCGCCTGCCCGACGTCGTCTGCGTCCGGGACGTCGTGCCGGGACAGGTCCGCAAGGGTCCATGCGAGGCGCAGTACGCGGTCGTAGCCGCGGGCGGTCAGCACTCCGCGCTCCAGTGCGTGGTCCAGGATGCGGGTGGTGGGGGCATCGAGCCGCAGGGACCCGCGCAGCAGCCGCCCCGGCACCTGCGCGTTGGTTTCCATCCCGAATGGCAGCAACCGGTCCAGCTGGCGGGTCCGGGCCGCCCGGACCCTTTCCGCGATGCTGGCCGTTCCTTCCTCGGCCGCAGGTTGGCCGAAGCCGGCGAGCGAGACCCGCTCGACTTCGAGCTGGATGTCGACCCTGTCCAGCAGTGGCCCTGACATCCGGGCCTGGTACCGGCGGCGCATGATGGGCGTGCAGATGCAGTCCACTCCTTTGCCCGTTGCCTTGCCGCAGGGACAGGGGTTGGCTGCAAGGACCAGCTGGAATCGCGCGGGATAGGCCGCGGACCCGGCCGAGCGGTGGATGACCAGCTCTCCGCTTTCCAGCGGCTGCCGCAGGGCGTCCAGGACGCCGCGGTCGTACTCCGGGGCCTCGTCCAGGAAGAGCACCCCGCGGTGCGCGCGGGATGCCGCCCCGGGCCGCGGCAGCCCGGACCCGCCACCGATGATGGCAACCGCCGTCGCGGTGTGGTGCGGGTTCTCGTAGGGCGGGCGGCGCAGCAGCTGCACGGAGCCCGACGGCAGCGAACACAGGGAGTGGATGGCGGTCACCTCCATGGCCTCGGTGTCGCCCAGGTCCGGCAGCAGCCCGGGCAGCCGCTCCGCGAGCATGGTCTTCCCGGCACCAGGCGGTCCGGTCAGCAGCAGGTGGTGGGCACCGGCGGCGGCCACTTCCAACGCATGCCGCGCCGCCGCCTGGCCGGAGACATCGCACATGTCCGGCGCCAGGGCGGGACCGGTGCCGGGTTCGGGGTGGCCGGAGTCCTCGGTCTCGGGTTCGAAGTCGAGAGCGAGGTCCTGCGGGTCCGCGCCGCAGTCGAACGCGAGCCGGGCCAGTGTGGCGTAGCCCCGGACCTGCGCGCCGGGGACCAGTTCGGCCTCCGCCACGTTGGCCCGGGCCACGACGACCTCCGGGTAGCCGGCCCGGACCGCGGCCATCACGGCCGGAAGGATACCGCGCACTGGCCGCAACCGGCCGTCCAGGCCGAGCTCGGCGATGAAGACCGTGCGGCCCGTGGGCCTGATGTCGTTCGCCGCCAGCAGCACGGCCATCGCGATGGCGAGGTCGAATCCCGAACCGCGTTTGGGCAGGGATGCCGGAATGAGGTTGGCCGTGATCTTCCGGCGGCTCAGCGGGATCCCCGAATTCTGCGCCGCCGAGCGGATCCGTTCCTTGGCCTCGTTCAGTGAGGCGTCCGGCAGGCCCAGGATCACGAACGCCGGCAGGGTCTGGCCAATGTCGGCTTCGACCTCCACGATGTAGCCGTTGAGGCCCACGAGGGCGACAGAATAGGTCCGGCCCAGGGCCATCTACCCCACCCCTTTGAGGTGCTCGAGGGCGGGCTCGCGGATGCCGTCGTCGACCACCGCGATCACGTCCACGCGGCACAGCGGCATCCACAGCCCCTGGGCACGGCACCACGCCGCTGCCAGCCGGTGGAGCCTGGCCAGCTTGTCCGCGCCGACAGCCTCAAACGGATGCCCGAAGGCCAGGGATTTCCGGGTTTTCACCTCGGCGATGACCAGCGCGTCGCCGTCGAGCGCGACAATGTCGATCTCACCCTCCGGGCAGCGCCAGTTCCGCTCCACGATCCGCATGCCGTGGGCCTGCAGGAAATCCGCAGCGAGGTCCTCCCCGCGCCGGCCCAGCACATCCTTAGCTCTCATGCCTCCAGCGTGAAGCGCCGCCACTTACGACGACAGGGCCCACCTCGGCTATGTGGAAAACATCGCCGGGCTGCAAGAGCACAAGCCTGATGAGAAGAGTGTCCGCAGCCCGCTCAGCACTGCTGATCGCATAATCAAGGCAGAACGAAAGAACTGCAGGAGGAACAAGGAATGAAGGTACTTTTCCTCGACATTGACGGTGTCGTCAACCGCGTTGGTACGAGACAGAGCTTTCGCGGCTTCATGGGCATCGATCCTTTCCTGGCGTCCAAGGTCTGCAAGATCATCTTCGACACGGACGCAGCCGTTGTTCTAACGTCCACATGGCGGCATATCCCCGGCGGCCGTGAAGAAGTCGACAGACACGTTTGCAAGACCTTTGACGTTACTCCGACAGCGGACACAGGTTTTCGTGGCGAGGAAGTGAAGATGTGGCTGGACCGGCATCCGGAAGTTGCGCGGTATGCAATCGTCGACGATGACACTGACTTCTATGCCGATCAGCCCTTGTTCAAAACGAGCTGGCAAACGGGAATCTCCGACGAGGTTGCGCAGCAGGTAACCGAATTTCTCAACAGTGGAGATAACCCATGAGTGCACATCTACCAACGTTGGGACACTTCGCCGCGACGCCTGCCGACGGCCCCGGATCTGGGCGGATCCCGGGCGGCCACTTCGGGCGATCAAATCCGTGGCGGCATTGACAGGACGTGTTGATGCGATTGTCAGGCAACGAAACGTAGCCAATGCCCGCACGGCCCACCTAGGCTTTTCCCAACCCCCTCGAATTCCGCGGGGCGTCCGTAGTCTCTCCTGAGGATCGGCCGAAGGATCGGCGTATGGAATATCGAGCGGCCCAGCCGCTGGGAACGCAGCAGCTTACGGAACCAGGTCCGCCCGGCGGGCAGGCGGGCCCCAGCTGGCCCCCACCAGCGCGTCCTGAGACCGAGACCGCACCAGCGCGGCCCGAGCCAGGATCGTGGCCCCTACCAGCGCAGACTGAGCCAGGATCCGGGCCCGCGCCAGTGCGGTCAGAGCCAGGCCCCGCTCCAGAGCCCGAGCCGGCGGATCCAGCGGTAAAACGCAAGCACCGGGTCCGGCGTCTGCTCGCCAGGATCTTCAAGTTCGCCCTCGCCATGGTGGTCATCACAGAGCTGGCCGCCGTCTCCTTCATCTGGTTCGCTCCCCCGCGCACTGCCTACATGCTGCAGACCGGCGGCCCGATCGCCTACCAGTACGTGTCCCTGAACCACATCAGCCGCTATGTCATCGCCGCGGCCGTCGCCCACGAGGACCAACAGCTGGGAACGCGTGTTGGCGCGTTCTCCGTCGATGAGTTCCGGGACAGGGCAGTCGCCTACCTGCAGGGCAAGGATGACCCGAGCGGTTCCACGGTCCCGCAGCAGCTGGTCAAGAACATCTTCCTGTGGCCTGATACGAATGCCCTGAGGAAGGGGCTGGAGGCCGGGCTTGCGACCGAGTTCAGCCTCACCCTGACCCCGCAACGGATCATGGAGCTGTATCTGAACTACGCGCAGTTCGCCCCGAGGCTGTACGGCATCTGCGCGGCGAGCTGGTACTACTTCGACGAACCCCCGTGGAACATGTCCGAGTATCAGGCCGCGCAATTGATGGGGGTCCTGCCACTGCCCACACTCGTCACCCGGGCGGCGGGAGGCGGCATCTATCTGGGCCCGGGGGTCCACCCCAAAGTGTGGGACTACGTCAACGGTGCGGCCAACGTGTGGGTCCCCAAGCAGATCGAGGGGCTCGGCGGATGGAAGGCGGCCGTCGCAACCATCGGCATCGGCGACACGGCGTCCGACCACGCGGCCGAGCGGGGATCCGCGAACCCGGATGGCTGCGGTTCGTATCCGGAGAGTGTGCTGGACCTGCTGCGGCAGCAGGGCATTGCCCTGGACCGCAACGGAAACCCTGCGCCACCCGGGGGCTAGGAATCGAAGGTCAGTTGCCCAGGTCCTCGACCTTGGGCAGGGCGAGTTCCTCGCTGCGGGGCAGTTCCTCGACGTTGACGTCCTTGAACGTGATGACGCGGACGCTCTTGACGAACCGGGCGGAGCGGTAGACATCCCACACCCAGGCGTCCTGCAGGGTCAGGTCGAAGTAGACCTCGCCGTCGGCGCTGCGGGCCTGCAGGTCAACGTGGTTGGCAAGATAGAAACGCCGCTCGGTCTCGACCACATAGCTGAACAGCCCGACGACGTCGCGGTATTCGCGGTAGAGCTGTAGCTCCATGTCGGTCTCATAGTTTTCAAGGTCCTCGGCACTCATGGTTCCATCTTGCACCATCCGGCGCCGGCCGCGCGCCACCGGCCGTCGCGCCCGAGCGGCCAGAACAGCCAGAACAGCCAGAGCAGCTAGAGCAGCTGCCAGCTGACCCGGTGGTACGGCGTGGGACCGGAGGTCCGCAGCGCTTCCTTGTGCGCTGCGGTGCCGTAGCCCTTGTTCACGTCCCAGCCGTAGGCCGGGTATTGGGTGTGCAGCCCGCACATCATCGCATCGCGCTCGACCTTGGCGATGATGCTGGCCGCGGCGACGCTGAGGCACTGCATGTCGGCTTTGACCAGTGTGTGCACCGGGGCATCGCAACCGGGTTCGGCGGGGGCATCGTCAAACAATGAGGGCTGCAGATCCGGCGAGAGCCAGTTGTGGCTGCCGTCCAGCAGGACAACCTCGGGCCTGATTCCGGCGGCGAGCACGGCAAACCAGGCCCGGTTCCCGGCAAGACGGAGCGCCGCGATGATCCCGAGTTCGTCGATCTCGTTCGCGGACGCATGCCCGACGGCGGAGGCGACACTCCAGTCCCGGACCAGCGGCACCAGCCGCTCCCGGTCCGCGACCTTGAGCAGCTTGCTGTCCCGGACATCGGCCAGGAGCTTTTGTTGCTGCAGGTCGACGACGGCGATCCCCACGCTGACGGGACCGGCCAGTGCGCCGCGGCCGACCTCGTCGATGCCCGCGAGGAGCCGTGCGCCGGAGCTGCGGAAGCGGCGTTCGTAGTCGAGGGTGGGGGCTGCTGACATGACGGGCGGCTTACTTTCCGGACGGGGCGGGGACGCTGCGGAAGACGTCCGGGTAGTTGTCCAGGGCCGACATCCTGTTCAGCGGCCAAGCGATGACGGCGGCCTTGCCTTCAATGTCGGATTCGTTGACGAAGCCGCCGTTGGTGTCCATATGGGCGCGGGAATCCGCGGAGTGGTTGCGGTTGTCGCCCATGACCCAGACCTTGCCCGCGGGCACGACGACGTCAAAGTCGCGGACCTGGGGAATCTCTGCGGCATTGATGTATTTCTCGTCCAGCGGCGCGCCATTGACGGTGAGCTGTCCGCCGGCGTCGCAGCAGACCACGTGGTCACCCGGGAGCCCGATGACGCGCTTGACCAGGTGCTGTTCCGAGTTGTCCGGCAGCAAACCGACGAACGTCAGCCCGTCCTGCACCCAGGTGAAGGGGCCCTTGGCCTTGGGGGCGGCGGGGGCGAGCCAGCCCTGGCTGTCCCGGAACACCACCACGTCCCCGCGCTGGAGCGCCATGGGCTCGGGCACGAGCAGGTTCACGAAGATGCGGTCGTTCACATCGAGGGTGTTGACCATGGATTCGGACGGGATGTAAAAGGCCCGGAACAGGAAGGTCTTGATCAGGAAGGACAGCACAATCGCCACGACGACCACCGTGGCAACCTCCTTGAGCCACAGGAAGAGCGGGCTGCGCCCTTCGCGGGCCTTGGCCTTCCTGGCCCGGCGGGAGGTCGGATCGGCGTGGGCGGGGCCGTCGGCCCGCTCCTTCCCGGTCGGCTCAGGCGCGGTCGGCCCAGCCGCGATCGGCCCAGCCGCGATCGGCCCAGGCGCGGTCGGCCCAGCCGCGGTAGGGGAAGTCTCGATACGGGCAGCCTGGATACGATCAGCGCGCTGCGCACCGGCGCTGTCGTCCTGCGACGCAGGAGCCGACGCCGGAGCAGGAGCCGGCGCACCAGCCGGTGGATCCGCCGGCTCATCCGCGGGAATCGCCGAGGCGGTAACCCGGGGTCGGTCCTGGCCCTGCGGATCAGGAGTGCGCGGTTCGGTCTCGGGCATCTACTGTCCGTTCGTCGTCGTCGTTGTCGCAGCCGGTTCGGGCCGCGCTACTGCTGCAAATCTATCAAGCGGCCAGATGATCTGTACCGGCCTGCCAATGACGCGTTCCAGCGGCACCATGCCCCCGCCAGGGGCGCCCAGGAGGCTCCGGGAGTCGGCGGACATCGAGCGGTGGTCCCCCATGAGCCAGAGCCGCCCGGCAGGCACTTGGACGGCGAACTTCACATCGCTCGGGGTGTCCCCCGGATACACATACGGTTCCGCAACTTGCTGGCCGTTGACTGTGAGCCGGCCGCCGGCGTCGCAGCAGACCACACGGTCGCCGGGCAGTCCGATGACGCGCTTGACATACGTGGTGTCGCTGCCCGCAAGGCCAAGCCAGCGTCCGGCTTCGGCGAGGGCATCCACCACGGGGCCGTTGCCACTGTTGAGCGGGGCAAAGGAACCGCGGCCGTCGAAGACGACGACATCGCCCCGGCCCAAGGGCTCAGCTTGGAAGCCGGTCCGCGCCACCACGATCCGGTCCCCCGTGTGCAGGAGCGGCTCCATGGAGGCGGACGGGATGAAGAAGATGTCCATCCACAGGGAGCGGACCACGGCGCTGATGGCCACGGCGAGCACCAGGGCCAGCAACGCAAAACGCCAGCCCGGTTTCCTGGGCTGGCGTTTTGGCTGTTCCATGTTCCGTATCCCCTGGCGCTGTCGTGAACTAATGTGCGCTGTTGCGGATAGCTCCGGCGCCGCACTAGCTGACGCCCCGGATACGGTCCGTGGATCCGCGGTGGAAGCCTGTCGTGGAAGACGAAAAAGCTTACTTGGCGGTCTGGAAGTCGCGCTTTTCCTTGATCTTCGCGGCCTTACCACGCAGGTTGCGCATGTAGTAAAGCTTGGCGCGGCGCACGTCACCCTTGGAGACGAGCTCGACCTTGTCGATGATCGGGGAGTGCACCGGGAAGGTACGCTCTACGCCGACCCCGAAGGAGACCTTGCGGACGGTGAAGGTTTCGCGGACGCCATCGCCCTGGCGGCCAAGGACGAAGCCCTGGAAGACCTGGACGCGGGAGTTCTTGCCTTCGATGATGTTCACGTGAACCTTGATGGTGTCACCCGCGCGGAACTCGGGAACATCGGTGCGCAGCGAGGCTGCATCTACGGAATCGAGGATATGCATTGATCCACTCCTGGTGAACGCCACAGGTCACTCACGTTGGGTTACGGCGGTCAGGGCCGGTGGCATGCGCCGCCCGGAAATTTCCGCCGAAAGTTTGTCAATCCGGCCCTGTCAGGAGTAGACGGGGCCGGGGTGCCGGGCTGTTGGTAGCGCTCCCCCTGTGGCAGGTTCGCAACCCAGCAGGCACAAGGACTAATTTTGCCACATTTTGTGCGGGTTAGCCCAATCCCGGCGGTTAGGCGTCGGGACGGCGCAGCAGGCGGCCGTCGACGACGTCGTACCCCAGGTCGGAGAAGGCCGTACGGTCCGCGCGCGGCAGCTTGCCGGCGTCGAACTCCGCGAGGAGGTCGGGGCGGCGTTCGGCGGTGCGCCGGTACTGCTCATGCCGGCGCCACTGGGCGATCTTTCCGTGGTTGCCGCTCAGCAGCACGGCCGGGACGTCGCGGTCCCGCCAGCTGGAGGGCTTGGTGTAGACGGGGTATTCAAGGAAGCCGTCGGAGTGGGATTCCTCCACGAGGGACTCGGGGTTGCCGACGACGCCGGGCAGCAGCCGGCCGATGGCCTCAACCATGGCCAGCACGGCGACCTCGCCGCCGTTGAGGACGTAGTCCCCCAGGCTCATCGGGCGCACCGTGAAGTGCTCCGCGGCCCATTCCAGGACCCGTTCATCGATGCCCTCATAGCGCCCGCAGGCGAAGACCAGCTGGTCTTCCTCGGCGAGCTGATGGGCGGTGGCCTGGGTGAAGCGCTCCCCCGCCGGCGACGGGACGATCAGGACAGGCTTGGCGGCAGCTTCCGGGCCGGCAGACTCTGGAGTGCCGGGGGTGCCGGCGTCGTCAGGTGCGCCGGCGTCCCCTGCGTCCCCGGACCGCCCGGCGGCCACGGCGGTGAGGGCCTGAGCCCAGGGTTCGGGCTTCATGACCATGCCGGCGCCGCCGCCGTAGGGGGTGTCATCGACCGTGCGGTGCCGGTCGGTGGTGAAGTCCCGCAGGTCATGGACCTTGAGGTCCAGCAGGCCGTCCTGGCGGGCCTTGCCGATCAGCGACAGCTCCAGCGGGGCCAGGTACTCCGGAAAGATGCTGACGACGTCGATTCTCATCTACGCGATGCCCTGCTCTTCGGAGTTCCGGGCCGCGGCACCCTCGGCTTTCGGAGCCTGGGCTGCGGGGTTTTGGGCCTCGAGGTTTGGGGCCTCGGGCGCCTCGTCCGTGTTGACTTCGAACAGTCCGGGCGGCGGGGTGACGAGGACGTACTTTTCACCCACGTTGACCTCGGGCACAATCTGTTCGACGAACGGGATCAGGACTTCCTTGCCCTCATCGGTGGTGACCACCAGCAGGTCCTGGACCGGCAGGGTGTGCAGTCCGGAGACCTTGCCGACCACGTCGCCGCCCACCCGGACCTCCATGCCCACGAGCTCGTGCTCGTACCAGCCCTCGTCGTCGTCCTCGGCGCCGATGTCTTCGGTTTCGATGAACAGCTTGGCGCCGCGCAGGGTCTCGGCCTCGTTGCGGGTCTCGATCTCATCGAAGGCCAGCAACAGGATGTCCTTGTTCCAGCGGGCGCTGATTACCGTCAGCGGCCCGGCCGAGGCGGGTTCCACGATGAACTGCGTGCCGGGGACAAAACGGTCGCCGGGCGCGTCCGTGAGCACCTGGACGGTCACTTCGCCGCGGATGCCGTGGGGCTTGCCGATTCGTGCCACCTGGAGCTGCATCTGTTCCTCTGTTCGGGGTTGGTAATTCTGTATTCTCTGGTGCGGAATTACGGGAAAACAGTCCGGCCCCTCCACCATTATCTGGTGAAGGGGCCGGACTTAAGACAAGTAGTGCTGAACTCGCTACCGGCGACGGTCGGTATCGACGACGTCGACCCTGACCGGCTCGCCGTCCGCCAGCGCCGCAACCACAGTGCGCAGTGCGCGTGCGGTCCGGCCCTGCCGGCCGATCACCCGTCCGAGGTCGTCCTGATGAACGCGCACCTCGAGGGTTTCCCCGCGGCGGTTGTTCTTCGCACTGACCTTGACGTCCTCGGGGCTGTCAACAATCCCGCGGACCAGGTGTTCGAGCGCTTCTGCCAGCAATTTACTCAGCCTCGGTGGTCTCTGCTTCGGCGGCGGGAGCCTCGGCAGCTTCGTCCTTCTTGGCCTTCTTGGTGATGGCTTCCGGGATGATCACGGAACCCTTTTCCGGGGTAACGAAGGCAGCCTTGGGAGCCTTGGTCTTCAAGGTTCCCTCCTGGCCCGGGAGACCCTTGAACTTCTGCCAGTCACCGGTGATCTTCAGGATCGCGGCGACCTGCTCGGACGGCTGTGCGCCGACGCCGAGCCAGTACTGGGCACGGTCCGTGTCGACCTCGATGTACGAGGGCTCTTCGGTCGGGTGGTACTTGCCGATCTCTTCGATAGCACGGCCATCACGCTTGGAGCGTGAGTCCATGACGACGATGCGGTAGTACGGTGCGCGCATCTTACCGAAGCGCTTAAGGCGAATCTTTACGGCCACTTTTGTGGTCACTCCTGTTTCTGAAACGGGGTCGAGCCCGGCGTTCTGCACCCGTGGGGCGGGCCGTACTTGGGGGTTCTAAAGGACAAGATCCAGACGCGGAGAGAGGGGCCACGCAGATCGAGTACCTGTTCATTGTGCCAGATCACCGGCAGGATTTCGACTTGACACGTGCCCGGCGCACCAGCGCGCAGCCTGGAAGCGGCCTCGAGTGCCGGTCAGGACGTCCAGACGTAGAGGCCGGACCTGGTGGCGGGGTCGACGCCGGCGGCGAGCTCGGCGATCCGGCGGACGTAGTCCCGGGCCTCGTCGGGACCGAAGGGCATGTCCTCCTCGGCGGCCCAGTTGGCGGCGACATCCTCCAGGACCTCGCCCTCCCCTTCGGTTTCATAGCTGAGCAGTTCCGCCAGTGTGCGGACCATTGCCGCCGGGACGCCAAGCAGCGAGTCGCTGGCCACGTCGACCATGGCCAGTTCATAGTCCGCGCCCGGGGCGTGCACGGCGACGCCGGCGAGGTCTCCCAGCCGCTCCACCTCGAAATCGCTGATCTCCGGGATGCGGACGGCGCCCGGGGCGGCCGGGCTGCCGCCTTCCAGTGCGCCGGCGCGCTTGAGGGCTTCTTCGTGGGTGGACACAAAGAGTTCGGTGAATCCCATGCAGCTGGTCCTTAGGGTTCGGCGGTCCGCAGACCGCTGTTTTCGGCGTCGCTTCAGCCTAGCCGCTTCAGCACGGCCCCGTCCCGCCCGCTGGACATGCCCTCCCCTGGCCCTGAGCACTGGACATATGGCAACTATGTCCATTCCCGGCTGCGAGCAATGGACATGCTCCGACGTCCTGCCTGGAAACAGTGGACATGTCCCTCGCTGGCCCGGGAACCCGACCAAGGCCCGATGGGCATGCCCTCCCCTGGCCCTGAGCACTGGACATATGGCAACTATGTCCATTCCCGGCTGCGAGCAATGGACATGTTCCAGTCTCCTGCTGGCGAAGAGTGGACATGTCCCTCGCTGGCCCGGGGAACCCGACCAAGGCCCGCTGGACATGCCCTCCCCTGACCCTGAGCACTGGACATATGGCAACTATGTCCATTCCCGGCTGCGAGCAATGGACATGTTCCGGAGTCCCGGCCGCGAGCAGTGGACATGCCCAGCGTTCCCGCCGGCGAAGAGTGGACATGTCCGGGGGAAGCTGTGCGCGCTGGACATGTCCAGCGACCAGCGTGCCTGGGGAGAACTTCTAGCGCACGGCGACGCGGATCCGGTTGCGCCACGGATCCTCGAAGCGCAGCTCGGCGCCGGTGTGGTGGGATTCGACGCCGGCAACCTTGAGCCGGTCGGCCAGGGCCGCGACGTCGTCGCCGGAGGGCACCTCGATGAGGATCTCGCCCAGGCCCAGCGTGTCGCGCCGGGGGCCCGCGCCGCGGCTGTTCCATACGTTCATGGCCATGTGGTGGTGGTAGCCGCCGGCCGAGACGAACAGCGCCTGGCCGTGCCAGCCCGCGGTCTTCTCGAAGCCGAGCGTGCCGACATAGAAATCATGCGCCGACTGGACGTCGCCGACCTGCAGGTGGACGTGCCCGACGCCGGCGGCGGCCTGGCGCTGGCCGGCCACGGACTCCTCGGTCAGGTATTGCTGCAGGTAGCGCTGCGGCGGCAGGGCGAGACTGTCCATGACGACGTTCTTGCCCTCCCAGGACCACGCCGCCCGCGGCCGGTCCCAGTACAGCTCGATGCCGTTGCCTTCGGGGTCGTTGAAGTAGAACGCCTCGCTGACGAGGTGGTCCGCGCTGCCGGTGAAGGACTGGGGCTCGTACTGGGCCGCGGTGGCGATGGTGGCCGCCAGGGAGTGCTGGTCCTCGAAGAGGAGGGCGGTGTGGAAGAGCCCGGCCTCGCCGCGGGAAGGTAGATTCAGGCCCGGGGCAGGCGCCAGATGCACCAGCGGCTTCTGCTGGCGCCCAAGGTAGAGCCCGCCGTCCTGTTCGGCCACAGTCTCCAGGCCGAGGGCGCGCTGGTAGTAGTCGGTCATGAGCTTCATGTCGCCGACCTTGAGCATCACGGTGCCCATGGTGAGTTCGGCAGGAAGGAGGTCCTGGGTGCTGGCTTCTGCGGTCATGGCAATGCTCCGTGGATTCTGTAGCCACCGGCCTTCGGCGACTCTACATAAGGATAAATTACTTGAAGCTTCAATTTATTCCAAAACATGGACTGGCACCCGGTCCACCGGCAGCCCACGCAGCACGATATGCCGGATCCGGCGGAGCGTGGCCGGATTGCTCCGCGGATCTTCGGCCGTGACGAGGACATCAGCGCTTGCCCCTTCACCGATGGACTCCGCGCCGAGCCAGGTCCGCGCGGACCAGCTCGCGGCGTTGAGGGCGGCAGCGGCGGAAAGGCCGGCGGCGTGCAGGGCCTGGATCTCGTCCACGATCCTGCCATGGCTGATCACGCTGCCGGCGTCGGTACCGGCATAGATCGCCAGCCCGGCCTCGTGGGCTTCGAGGATCCGCTCCGCCCGGCGCTCCCACAGCGAGCGCATGTGGGCTGCGTAGCGGGGGAACTTGGCCGCCGCCCGGGCGGCGATGTCCGGGAACGTGGCGATGTTGATCAGGGTGGGCACGATGGGAACACCCTGTTCGAGGAAGCGCGGCAGGTGCCGCGGCAGCAGCCCGGTGGCGTGCTCGATGCAGTCGATCCCGGCGTCGAGCATGTCATCGAGGGTGTCTTCGGCGAAGCAGTGTGCGGTGACGCGGGCCCCCTCATCGTGGGCGGCACGGACGGCGTCCTTGACCGTCCGGGCGGGAAAACTGGCGGCGAGGTCGCCGGCGTCGCGGTCGATCCAGTCCCCCACGAGCTTGACCCAGCCATCGCCCGCGCGGGCCTGCTTCCGCACGGCCTCGACGAGATCCTCCGGCTCGACCTCGACGGCCAGGCCCGGCAGGTAGCGCCGGGCCCTCGCGAGGTGCCGGCCCGAGCGGATGATCCGGGGCAGGTCCGCGCGCTGCTGGAGCCAGCGTGTGTTGTGGACGGCGCCGGCGTCGCGGACCAGGAGTGTCCCGGCGTCGCGGTCCGCCAGGGCCTGGGATTCCGCGGTGTCCTCGGTAACGTCCCCGCCCGGGCCCAGGCCGATGTGGCAGTGCGCGTCCACGAGGCCCGGAATGACCCAGCCGTCGAGCACGAGGTCAGGCGCGGCGGCCGGACGGCGGAAGGTCAGCAGGCCCTCCACCGACCAGAGCCCGTAGCGGACCTGGTCCGCCGCGGTGAGGATGGGGCCGCTGAACTCGATGATGCCGGTCATGACCTAAAGCCTAATCCGCATGACGATCCGCCGGCCAAGACCGTCCAGCCCCAGCTGCGCTTCGTGGATCCGCAGGGCGCCCAACGCCTGTCCTGGCTGGGCGAGTTCCTCGAAACCGCAGCTCGCATAAAACGGCGCATTGAACGGGACGCCTGCGAAGGTGCAAAGCGTCATCGATAAATAGCCCCGGCTCCGGGCCGCATCAAAGGCCGCCTCCACCAGGGACCGTCCGATCCCCCGCCCGGCGGAGTCCGGCTGCACGGAGAGTTGTTCCAGATGGGCCTGGCCGCCGACCTCGTCAACGCGGGCAAACCCTACGGGCGGGTTTCCGGCGACAAGTATGAACAGCGGCTCAACCGGCGTCGTCAACTCCGGAGCCGGGAGCGCCCGGTTCCCCAGCTCCGCTTCGAGGATGCGGTCTGCTGAGGCCTCGAGAACCGGCAGCGCCGGGATATCTTCCGGCGTCGCCATCCGGATGCGGGGCACGGCCCTGGGCAGAGTCACAATGCCACGCTAACACCGCGGCCCGACCGCACTCCGTCACACTCGAGGGCCGGCCGGAGGTGCGTGGTAGTTTCGTCTACGACCACACGGGTGCCCCTGCAGGGGCTGAGATCGGGCTGACGCAGCCTGCGACCGTTGAACCTGTCCGGGTAATGCCGGCGAAGGAAGTGAGCTTTTCCGTGAACACCCAAGTGACACAGCACAGCCCTGTCCAAATTCAGTCCGCAGCCACCACGCAGTCGCTGAAGTCCCACTCGCTGGCCTTCAGCACGGACCCGGAGCATGGCATCCGCGTGCCGGTGACCGAGATCGCCCTGGAACCCTCCCCGGGCGGCGTCCGGAACCCGCCGTTCCGGGTGTACCGCACTGCCGGCCCGGGCAGCGATCCGGTCCGCGGGCTGGAGCCGTTCCGCACCCCCTGGATTGAGGCCAGGGCGGACACCGAACCCTACGCCGGCCGCGAACGGGAGCTGCTCGACGACGGCAAATCGGCGGTGCGCCGCGGTGCCGCGTCGGCCGAGTGGCGGGGCGGCCGGCCGGTGCCGCGCCGGGCCGTCGAGGGCAGGACCGTCACGCAGATGCGCTACGCCCGGGACGGTGTCATCACCCAGGAAATGCGGTTCGTCGCGCTGCGCGAGAACTGCGATGTGGAGCTGGTGCGCAGCGAGGTGGCCGCGGGCCGCGCGATCATTCCCAACAACGTCAACCATCCCGAATCCGAGCCGATGATCATCGGCAAGGCGTTCCTGGTGAAAATCAACGCCAATATCGGCAACTCCGCCGTGACCAGCTCCATCGCCGAGGAGGTCGACAAACTCCAGTGGGCCACGCAGTGGGGCGCGGACACCGTCATGGACCTCTCCACCGGGGACGACATCCACACCACGCGCGAGTGGATCATCCGTAACTCCCCCGTCCCCATCGGAACGGTCCCGATCTACCAGGCGCTGGAGAAGGTCAACGGTGAGGCGAACGCCCTGACCTGGGAGATCTTCCGGGACACCGTGATCGAACAGTGCGAGCAGGGCGTGGACTACATGACCATCCACGCCGGCGTGCTGCTGCGGTATGTGCCCCTGACGGCCAACCGGGTCACCGGCATCGTGTCCCGCGGCGGTTCCATCATGGCCGGCTGGTGCCTGGCGCACCACCGGGAGAACTTCCTGTACACCCACTTCGATGAGCTGTGCGAGATCTTCGCACGCTACGACGTCGCGTTCTCGCTGGGCGACGGGCTGCGGCCGGGCGCGACGGCGGATGCCAACGACGCGGCACAGTTCGCCGAACTGGACACCCTGGCCGAGCTCACGCAGCGGGCCTGGGACTTCGACGTGCAGGTCATGGTGGAGGGCCCCGGGCATGTGCCCTTCCACCTCGTCCGGGAAAACGTGGAGCGCCAGCAGGAACTCTGCAAGGGCGCCCCGTTTTACACACTCGGGCCGCTCGTCACGGACATCGCACCGGGCTATGACCACATCACCTCGGCGATCGGCGCCACCGAGATCGCCCGCTACGGCACCGCCATGCTCTGCTACGTCACGCCCAAGGAACACCTCGGGCTGCCGAACAAGGACGATGTGAAGACGGGCGTGATCACTTACAAGATCGCCGCCCATGCCGCGGACCTCGCCAAGGGCCACCCCGGCGCGCACGAACGCGACGATGCCCTGTCCAAGGCAAGGTTCGAGTTCCGCTGGCGGGACCAGTTCGCGCTGTCCCTGGACCCGGTCACGGCCGAGGCCTTCCATGATGAGACGCTTCCCGCGGAGCCGGCCAAGACAGCCCACTTCTGCTCGATGTGCGGTCCGAAGTTCTGCTCCATGCGGATCAGCCAGGACATCCGGGACGAATATGGATCAGCAGATTCGCAGGCCGCCCGTGCGCAGATGGCGGCCGGAATGCGGGCGAAGAGCAACGAGTTCCTCGCCTCGGGCGGCAAGGTCTACCTGCCGCCGCCCTCGGTGGGAGAACCCGCAGCTTCCTAGGACGCCCGGGCGTGCTGGTGCCGGCTGACCTCGGCGATGTAGGAGCGGATGGCCCGGTCCCCTTCGGCTGAATCCTGGGGCCGGTGCCCTCCCGGCGCCGTGCGGTGCAGGGCGCCGGTCTCGCGCAGGTAACCGGCGATTTCCTCATACAGCGGTTCCCAGCCGCCGGTCAGGACCAGGGTCGGCACGCCCGGCACGATCTGCAGCGGGGCTTCCCACGGCGGCGCCTGCAGGCGGAGCCGGCGCGCAGCCCGGAGGGCCTCCGGCGTCGTGGCCCCGGGGGCGTCCGCCGCGAACGCGCGGCGGATGAACTCCCGCTGGAAGTCATCGTCGCTGAGGTTGTGGCGGACGTCGAAGAGCGGCTGCATGAGGGCCCGGTGCGCGGCGGTGGCCGGGAGTTCCGCGGTCAGGGACAGGCAGGCCGGTTCCACCAGGGTCAGCGACTGGACGAGGTCGGGCCGTTCGACGGCGGCCATCATCGCGGCGATCGCGCCCTGCGAATGGGCCACCACATGGCCGCCGGCCTCGCCGCGGCCGTCGTCTGCCAGCGAGGCGAGCACGATGGCGGCGTCGGCGGCGAAGCTGGATTCGAGCGGTTCCGCGACGGCGTCAAACCCGTGCCGCCGCAGGAACAGGGCGTCGTAGTCCAGCGCCATTCCGTGCTGTTTTGGCCACGCGGCGGCGCCAAAGCTGCCGTCCCCGTGGACGAAGACTACGCGCTGCTTGAACATTGTCTAACCCTATGGCACTTCAGTGCTGATGCCGCCGGCGACACAGTGCCGGCGGCCCTCAGCACTTGCGGCTACTTGCTGCCGCCGAGGAACTTGTCGAAACCCTTGGGCAGGTTCAGCTGGGACGGATCGAAGTCGCCGCCCTGCTGGCCGAACGACGCGCCGGTGGGCAGCGCCTTGGGGCCGGCGGCACGCCGGGCCTCGGCGTCGCGCAGTTCCTGCGCCGCCTTGGCCGGGTTGCCGGAGCGGGCCTTCTTCTTGGGCGCGGACTTGGCTCCCTTGCGGGCACCGCCCCCGCCGCCCATGCCGGGCATCCCCGGCATGCCGGGCATCCCGCCGCCGGCGGCCATCTTCTTCATCATCTTCTGGGCCTGGGCAAAACGTTCCAGCAGTCCGTTGACCTCGGAGACGTGCACGCCGGAACCGCGGGCAATGCGGGCCCGGCGGGAGCCGTTGATGATCTTCGGAGCCACGCGCTCGTGCGGGGTCATCGAGCGGACAATGGCCTCGACGCGGTCGATCTCGCGCTCGTCGAACTGCTCCAGCTGCTGGCGGATGTTCTGCGCACCCGGCATCATCATGAGCATCTTCTTCATGGAGCCCATGTTGCGGATCTGCTGCATCTGGGCGAGGAAGTCATCGAGGGTGAAGTCTTCCTGGTCGGCGAACTTCTTCGCCATCCGGGCGGCTTCATCCTTGTCCCAGGACTTCTCGGCCTGCTCGATCAGGGTGAGGACGTCACCCATGTCGAGGATGCGCGAGGCCATGCGGTCCGGGTGGAAGAGCTCGAAGTCGTCCACGCCTTCGCCGGTGGAGGCGAACATGACCGGCTTGCCGGTCACCGACGCGACGGAGAGCGCGGCGCCGCCGCGGGCGTCGCCGTCGAGCTTGGAGAGCACGATGCCGGTGAAGTTGACGCCCTCGTCAAAGGCCAGGGCAGTGTTGACGGCGTCCTGGCCGATCATGGAGTCGATCACGAACAGGACTTCGTTCGGGACGATCGCGCGGCGGATCTGGCGCGCCTGCTCCATCATCTCGGCGTCGACGCCGAGACGGCCGGCGGTGTCCACGATCACGACGTCGTGCAGGGTGCGCTTGGCTTCCTCGACGCCGTCACGGGCGACGGCGACGGGGTCTCCGGCAGGGTGGTCCAGTTCGGTGGACGTGGCGCCCGGGTGCGGGGCGAACACGGGTACGCCGGCGCGCTGGCCGACCACCTGCAGCTGGGTGACGGCGTTGGGCCGCTGGAGGTCGCAGGCCACCAGCATGGGGCTGTGGCCCTGGGACTTGAGCCATTTGGCGAGCTTGCCGGCCAGGGTGGTCTTGCCGGCGCCCTGGAGGCCCGCCAGCATAATGATGGTGGGTCCGGTCTTGGCCAGGCGGATCCGGCGGGTCTCGCCGCCGAGGATCTCGACGAGTTCCTCGTTGACGATCTTCACGATCTGCTGGCTCGGGTTCAGCGCCCCGGAGACCTCGGCGCCGAGGGCACGCTCGCGCACGCGGCCGGTGAATTCCCGGACCACGGGCACAGCGACATCGGCGTCCAGGAGGGCACGCCGGATCTCGCGGACTGTGGCGTCAACGTCCGCCTCGGTCAGGCGGCCCTTGCCACGCAGATTCTTGAAGGTTGCTGTCAACCGGTCAGAGAGTGAATTGAACACGCGCCGTGCACTTCTTTCAGTGGATCTACAGGTGGCGGCCGGTGCGGCACGCCAGCGTCGCGACTGGTATTCGCCTGGACGAACCGCCACGACAACAGGACTCGACTATCTAGGGTACCAAGATGCGCCTTCAAGATGGCATGCTGGCGTAGGTGACCAGCCAAACAACTGTAAAAACCCTGCTCATCCTGGGCGCTTCCGGCGATCTCACCGGAAGGCTCCTGTTACCGGGGCTTGCCCGCCTGGTGGCCCGGGGCCGCGCCGACGGCCTCGCCCTGGCGGGAGCGGGATCGGACCCCTGGACGCCGGAGCAGTGGCTTGGCCGGATCGAGGAGTCGTTCGCGGACGAGGACTCCAAGGCCGACGCCCACGGCAAGCGGGAGCTCAAGCGGATCCGCAAGGAGAGCACCTACCACCAGCTCGATGTCACGGCCGAGGGCCAGCTCGCCGGGCTCCTGGCGAAACTGGAGGGGCCTGTGGCTGTCTACTTCGCCCTGCCGCCGCGGGTCAGCCAGCTCGCGTGCGAGGCCCTGGCGCCGGAGGACGTGCCCGCCGGCACCCGGCTGGTCATGGAGAAGCCGTTCGGCTCAGACGAGCAGTCGGCGCGCCACCTGAACAAGACGCTGGCCGCGCTGGTCCCGGAGGACCACATCCACCGCGTGGACCACTTCCTCGGCAAGGCAACGGTCCTGAACATCCTTGGCCTGCGCTTCGCGAACACGTTCCTCGAGCCGGTGTGGAACCGGCAGAACATCGAAAAAATCGAGATCATCTTCGACGAGGACCTCGCCCTCGAAGGCCGCGCCCGCTACTACGACGGCGCCGGGGCGCTCCGTGACATGATCCAAAGCCACCTGCTTCAGATCATGGCCCTCATGGCAATCGAGCCGCCGGCATCCGTGGACGAACGCGATCTCCGCGATGCCGTGGCCACCGTGCTGCGGGCCAGCAGCATCAAGGCCCCCTACCGGCAAAGCAGCCGCCGGGCCCGGTACACGGCGGGTTCGATCAACGGCCGGGACATCCCGGACTACGCCGAGGAGGAGGGCGTGGACGCGTCCAGGGCTACTGAAACCCTCGCCGAGGTGCAGGTGGAGATCGACAACTGGCGCTGGCAGGGCGTGCCGTTCATCCTGCGCTCAGGCAAGGCGCTGGGCCAGAAACGCAAGGAGGCCGTGGTGACCTTCCGGCCGGTGCCGCACCTTCCGAAGGGGTTCACCGGTGTGGACGCCCCCAACCAGCTGAGGATCGGCTTTGGCCCGGACACGCTGCAGTTCGACGTCGACGTGAACGGCCCGGGCAATGTCCTGAGCCTGGACCGGGCCACGCTGCAGGCCGAACTTAGCGCCTCCGAACTCCTCCCCTACGGTGAAGTGCTCGAGGGCGTGCTGAGCGGGGATCCGCTGCTGTCCGTGCGTGCCGATACCGCCGAGGACTGCTGGCGCATCCTGGCGCCGGTGCTGAAATCCTGGACCGCCGGACATGTCCCGCTGGAGGAATATCCGGCCGGGACCCCGGGGCCGGAGGGCTGGCCGGCCTAGATTCGTCGCGGCAGGGCCAGCGCGGATCCCGCGGCGCGCCGGGCCGACACAGCAGCAACGACACAGCAGCAACGACACAGCGGGCCGGATACCTTCTCAGGTATCCGGCCCGCTGTGTCAGTGCCGTGTCAACGCCGCTGTGTCTGTTGGCCCTAGCGGCATGGAGCGGGGGCAGCTAGATCGCTGCCGAACCACGCTCTCCGGTACGGACCCTGACAGCCTCGAACACATCCATCGTCCAGACTTTGCCGTCGCCGGCCCGGCCGGTGTTGGAACTGGCGATGATGACATCCAGGATGTCGTCCGCCTGTTCGTCGGTGGCCAGGACTTCCACCCGGATCTTTGGCAGCAGGTCCACGTTGTACTCGGCCCCGCGGTACACCTCGGTGTAGCCGCGCTGCCGGCCGTAGCCGCTGGCTGCGCTGACCGTGAGGCCCTGCACACCGTAGGCTTCCAGGCCTTCGCGAATAGCCTCAAGCTTTTCCGGTCGGACGATTGCCGTGATCAGTTTCATGCCCCCACACTTTCCTTGCCCGTTGCGTTCTGCTTGCCGTTGGACGCGGCGTCCACCGGCACTTCGGCGGCTGTGCCTTCCTCCTGCGGCTCGCCGCCCATCGGCTTGCCCGTGATCAGTTCGTGCAGCGGCTGGAAGCTGCCGCCGTGCCCGCCGACGCCGAACTCGTAGGCGGTCTCTGCGTGCAGGCTCAGGTCCACACCGACAACTTCCTGTTCCTGGGAAACCCGGAAGCCCATGAGCTTGTGGATCGGGAAGGCAATGATGAAGGTCATCACGGCGGTGAAGACGATGGCCATCATTGCCGCGAGGGTCTGGGCGACCAGCTGCGTGGTGCCGCCGCCGTAGAACAGGCCCGCGGCGCCCTGGGTCGGGGTGGCCAGGAAGCCGATTGCGACCGTGCCGACAACACCGGAGACGAGGTGTACGCCGACGACGTCGAGCGAGTCGTCGTAGCCGAACTTGAACTTCAGGCCGACGGCGAGCGCCGAAGCCACACCGGCAACGACGCCGAGGGCGATCGCACCCAGCGGGGAGACGTTGGCGCAGGCCGGGGTGATGGCGACCAGGCCGGCGACCACGCCGGACGCGGCACCGAGGGAGGTCGGGTGACCGTCGCGGAAGCGCTCCACGGCGAGCCAGCCGAGCATGGCTGCGGCCGGGGCGGCCAGGGTGTTGATCCAGATCAGGCCGGCCTGCTCCACAGTGGCAGCGGCACCGGCGTTGAAGCCGAACCAGCCGAACCACAGGATTGCGGCACCGAGCATGACGAACGGAATGTTGTGCGGGCGGTGGTTCGGGTCCTTGCCGAAGCCCTTGCGGTTACCGATGATCAGGACCAGAATCAGGCCCGCGACGCCGGCGTTGATGTGGACCACGGTGCCGCCGGCGAAGTCGATGACCGGCGCGAACGTCTGGCCGAACCAGCCATTCGCGGAGAAGAGTCCGCCGCCCCAGACCATGAAGGCCATCGGCGCGTAGACCAGGGTGGCCCAGATGGGGGTGAAGACCACCCATGCGGAGAACTTGGCGCGGTCGGCGACCGCACCGGAGATCAGGGCCACCGTGATGATCGCGAACGTGGCCGCGTAGCCGACCTTGAGCAGGTCGGCCGGTTCGGTGAAGTTGTGCAGGCCGAAGTGGCTGAACGGGTTGGCGAAGATCTGGTAGAAGTTGTCTTCGTTGGTCGTAGCCATCGAAGCGCCCCACAGGATCCACATGATGCCGACGGTTCCAATGGCGACGAAGCTCATCATCATCATGTTCAAAGCCGACTTGGCGCGGGTCATGCCGCCGTAGAAGAATGCCAGGCCCGGGGTCATGAACAGCACGAGTGCCGCGGCGACCAGGAGCCAAACGAGACCTGCGGTGAGTTCCATGGTCTACGTCCTCTCTTGCTATTAGGTGCGGAGTAGTCCGCCGGTCCCAACGCATTTATTTGCGTTCTAGAAAGAGTTTCGCGGGGCCGTGTTTCGCTGGCGGAGGATTTACATTGCCGGGTTGTTACAAGAACCTCCCGGACGTAAATGGTGCATCTCACACTTGTTACGGTTATGTTTCAGCGGATTATTCCCGCACTTGTTGGACCCGCCGCCAGCCGGCACCACATCTTCCCAAGGACGAACGCATTATGAGCAAGACCTCCCGCCCCGCCGGCGACGCCGCAGCCGAGGTGCCCTCCCGGGCCCCGGGCCGTTCCCGGCTGCCCCGGGACATCAAGGTGATGCTGGTGGCGGCCTTCCTGATTGCGATCGGCTTCGGCCTCGTGGCACCGGTTCTGCCCCAGTTCGCCACCACGTTCGACGTCGGGGCGACCGCCGCGGCCGTGATCGTGAGCATCTTCGCTTTCATGCGGCTCGTCTTCGCACCGGCCGCGGGCACCCTGATCGTGAAGCTGGGCGAACGGCCGGTCTATGTGGCCGGGCTGCTGATCGTCGCGGTGTCCACGGCCGCCTGCGCCTTCGCCCAGAATTACTGGCAGCTGCTGGTCTTCCGCGGCCTCGGCGGGGCTGGCTCGGTGATGTTCACGGTGGCGTCCATGGCGCTCGTGGTCCGCCTCGCGCCGCCGGAAAGCCGCGGCCGGGTCTCCGGGGCCTATGCCTCCGCCTTCCTGATCGGCAACGTCTGCGGCCCCATCGTCGGCGGGATGCTCGCCAGCTTCGGCTTGCGGGTGCCGTTCCTGGCCTACGCGGGGGCCCTGGTGCTGGCCGCCGTCGTGGTGCAGACCCAGCTCAGCCATGTCCCCGCCGCCTCGCGGCAGCCCGGCGCCACGGCCCCGGCGATGGAACTGCGGGACGCGCTGCGGGACAGCGCCTACCGGGCCGGCCTGTTTTCGAGCTTTGCCAACGGCTGGGCCACCTTCGGGGTGCGGATGGCCACAGTGCCGCTCTTCGCCGTCGTGGCGCTCGGCGCCGGTCCGGAATCGGCCGGCTGGGCCCTGGCGGTATTTGCCGGCGGCAACGCGGTGGCGCTGACGTTTTCCGGCCGGCTCGCGGACAGCCTCGGCCGCAAGCCGCTCCTGCTGGCCGGACTGCTGGTCACCGGCACCGCCACGGCGGCCATCGGCTTCACGCACCAGCTGCCTTGGTTCCTGCTCGCCTCCGCCTGCGCCGGGATCGGCTCCGGACTGCTCGGACCGGCCCAGCAGGCCGCCATCGCCGACGTGATCGGCAACGAGCGCTCGGGCGGCCGCGTTCTGGCCGTCTTCCAGATGGCTTCCGACAGCGGCGCAATTGTCGGACCGGTGGTGGCCGGGCTGCTGGCGGACCGGCTGGGCTACGGCTGGGCCTTTGGGGTCACTGGCGGCATCCTGTTGGCCGCCGCCGCCGTGTGGTTGCCGGCCCGCGAAACGTTCCGCCGGCCGGCCCCGGACCGCGCCTGACCTGCGGCGTTGCCGCCGCTGGTCCAGTCCGGGCGGCGCCTCCGCCGGGACCTTGTCCGGGACCGTGCACGGGACGTTGTCCAGGGCCTTCCGGTCAGCGGCGGCCTCCGCCCTTGGCTAAGCTGGGGGCACGTGCCACAAACTTCCGGAGGTAATCCCCCATGGCCAAATTCGACTCTTCCCCCGGGAAAGCCGAAAGCCCCGACCCCGCCCAACCCGCAAACCCCGGTAAGAGTGCGGGCACAAGCGCGGGAAACAGGAAGCGCGCGGGGCTGATCGCCGGCGCCGGAATTGTCGCCGTCGCCGCAGCAGTACTGGTTCCCCTCGCCCTCGGAAACCCGACGCCGGCCCCGCCGGCCGCTTCTTCCCCGGCCCAGTCGGCACCGGCGCTCGCTCCTGCCGAGGTGGGCCCGACCGTCACCTATTACGCGCAGCCGGGTCCGCCGGCCGGATCGCCGCTGGAAAAGGTTGAGCCCCTCAAGGTCGATGTCTCCAGCGACCTCGTGGGCACTTCCCTGAACAAGGGCATGGCGGGAATTTCCCTGGAGGCCACGGATCTGGCCGATCCCGACCTCAGCAGCGACAACGCGTCGATGGTCAAGCTGCTCAAGGAGATCGACCAGCCGGTCCTGCGCTTCGGCGGCAACGCCGTGGACCGGCGTTTCTTCTGGACCTCCACCGGCGAGGCCGTCCCCGCCGACTACAAGGGTGACAAGACGCACCCGGTCAAGGCCGTGGGCCCGGCAGACCTGGTCCGGCTCAAGACCCTGCTGGAGGCCGGCGACGCCAGGGTGAGCCTCACAGTGGACCTGGGCCACTACAACCCGGCGCGGGCTGCGGACATGGCCAAAAACGCCTCGGCAATCCTTGGCGACCGGCTGCTGAGCATCACCGTGGGCAATGAGCCCAACGGCTTCGTGTTCAACGATGTGAAGTCCGGCAGTGGCTACAGCCTGGATCAGTACATTCGGGAATTGAAGGACTACGCCAACGCGATCTATGCAGTGGCGCCGAATGTGCCCATCTCCGGACCGGGCGCCTACGACCAGAAGTGGTGGCAGCCGTTCGTCGATGCGGACCTCCCGCAGAAGAAGATCCTGACGTTCCACCACTACCCGCTCTCCAACTGTGACGGCAGCTTGCCCCAGGACTCGCCTACCTTGGCAAACGCGATGAGCCGAACGATGCACGACCGTGGCGTCAACTACCAGAAGGCGGCCCTCGCGGTGGGTCAGGCCGCCGGCCTGGAAACCTGGATTCCGGAAACCGGGATCTCGGCGTGCCCCGGTTCCAATGAGACCTCCCGCACCCACGCATCTGCGCTCTGGGCGGCAGACTATGCCCTCACCGCCGCCCAGCTGGGCATCACCCGAATCGGCTTCCACAGCTCGCTGCTGACCTGCAAGGGCGGCCCGCCCCTATCCGCCATCTGCAGCGCCGGGGCCTACCCGTTCGGCAATGGCCAGATGTCCGGCCGGGCCAACTTCTTCGGCATCTCCATGGTGGCCGAGCTGGAGGCCGGCAAGTTCATGAAAGTGAACAGCGCCGGAGGCGGCCCGGCGTTCAGCTACGCGCTGCAGAACGCCGACGGCAGCACCAGCGTGGTGATCATCAACGAAAACGACCCCGAAAAGGCCGCGCAGACTTCCGTCACCCTGAACCTTCCGGGCAAACCGGTCACCGGGACCATGACCCAGCTCAGCGGACCCGGCTACGCAGCCGAGGACCAGACCGTGATCGATGGCGCCAAGACCGAGCCCACGCCCCTCGCCAAGCGCGCCACGGTGCCCGGCTTCGCGTTCAAGTCCCAGACGCAGCAGTTCAAGCTGACGGCCGGCACAGTGACGGTCCTGAACTTCAAGTACTAGCCGCTCGAACAAAGAGTGCCCCGGTCCCGTCTGAACTGGCCAGACAGGACCGGGGCACTCTTTTTGTTGCGGTGCGGGCTAGTTCAGCAGCGCATCCACGAAGCCTTCAGCGTCGAACGGCGCGAGGTCGTCGGCGCCTTCGCCCAGGCCGATCAGCTTCACCGGGACTCCGAGGGATTTCTGGATGGCGACGACAATCCCGCCCTTGGCGGTGCCGTCCAGCTTGGTCAGGACGATCCCGGTGATGTTCACGACCTCGGAGAACACCCGGGCCTGGTTGAGTCCGTTCTGGCCGGTGGTGGCGTCCAGGACCAGCAGCACCTCGTCCACCTCGGCCAGCTTTTCGATGACCCGCTTGACCTTGCTGAGCTCGTCCATGAGGCCCACCTTGTTCTGCAGGCGCCCCGCGGTGTCGATCATGACGACGTCGACTTCCTGGTCGATGCCGGCCTTGACGGCCTCGTAGGCCACCGAGGCCGGGTCCGCGCCGTCGATGTCCGACTTCACGGTGGGCACGCCGACGCGCTGGCCCCACGTGGCCAGCTGCTCGGCGGCGGCGGCGCGGAAGGTGTCCGCCGCGCCCAGCAGCACGTCCTTGTCCTCGGCCACGAGCACGCGGGCCAGCTTGCCCACGGTGGTGGTCTTGCCAACGCCGTTGACGCCGACAACCATCATGACGGCGGGCTTGTCGCCGTGGCGCTCGACGTTCAGGCTCCGGTCCATGGTCGGATCCACGAGCTTGATGAGTTCCTCCCGGAGCAGGGCCTTGACGTGCTCAGGGTCCCGCGTGCCCATCACCTTGACGCGTTCGCGGAGCGAGTCCACGAGCTGCATGGTCGGTTCGGTGCCGAGATCGGCCAGCAGCAGGGTTTCCTCGACCTCATCCCAGACGTTTTCATCGATCTTGTCTGCCGAGAGCAGGGCCAGGAGCCCCTTGCCGAGGATGTTGTTGGACTTGACCAGCCGCTCGCGCAGCCGCATCAGCCGCCCGGCCACCGGCAGCGGGGTTTCGACCGGGACGGTTTCCAGCCCGGCTGCGTCGTCCGGAACTTCGAGGGTTGGTTCTTCGAGTTCGACGCCGTCGGGCGAGGTCCGTGCCGGTGCCGGCGCCTGCGCGGGACGGTCCTCCACAAGGGTTCCGGCTCCCGGGGCCTGCACGGGGTCGTTTGCGTCACGCGGGCCGGTGTAGGTCTTGGCGCTCTTCCGGGTCTTCATGAGCACCGGGATCAGCACACCGAGGACCACCAGGACAGCGAAAATGGGCAGAATGATGGGGAGGATATCGTTCACTCCCCTAGCTTCTCACAAACCCCAAATGGGCCGTGGCCAGCGCTTTTGTTGCGCGCGGACGCCGTCGTGCCGGGACCTGGACGTTTGCTCAGATCTCCGCACTGAGCCGCTGGCTGATCACCGTGGAGACGCCGTCGCCGCGCATTGTGACGCCATAGAGGGCGTCGGCGACTTCCATGGTGCGTTTCTGGTGCGTGATGACGATCAGCTGGCTGGATTCGCGGAGTTCTTCGAAGATGGTGATGAGGCGGCCCAGGTTGGTGTCATCGAGCGCGGCCTCGACCTCGTCCATGACGTAGAAGGGCGAGGGCCGTGCCTTGAAGATGGCCACCAGCAGCGCCACGGCCGTCAGGGAGCGTTCGCCGCCGGAAAGCAGCGAGAGCTGCTTGATTTTCTTGCCGGCCGGGCGGGCTTCGACCTCGATGCCGGTGGTGAGCATGTCGGTGGGGTCGGTCAGGACCAGCCGGCCCTCGCCGCCGGGGAACAGCCGGGCGAAGACGCGGACAAACTGCCGGGAGGTGTCCTCGAACGCCTCGGCGAAGACCTTCTGGACGCGGTCGTCGACTTCCTTGATGATGTCCAGCAGGTCTTTGCGGCTGGCCTTCAGGTCTTCGAGCTGGGTGCTGAGGAACTGGTGGCGCTCTTCAAGCGCGGCGAACTCCTCGAGCGCCAGCGGGTTGACCTTCCCCAGGGCCGCGAGGTCGCGTTCGGCGCGTTTGAGCCGCTTTTCCTGTTCCGCACGGACGAAGGGCTTGCCCTCGGAAATCTCGCGTCCGTCCTCGTCCACCGGGGCGCGCAGTGCGGCCCATTTGTCCGCCGAGTCGCCGGCAGGGACCGGGACGGGCAGGTCCGGTCCGTAGTCGGCCACGAGCTGTCCGGCAGTCAGCCCGAGCTCCTCCACGCTCTTCAGTTCCAGCGCCTCGATCCGCAGCCGCTGCTGCGTGCGGGCGAGCTCGTCGCGGTGCACGGAGTCGGTGAGTTCGGCCAGTTCGCGGGCCAGCGCGTCGTTGCCGCTGCGGACCCCGGCCAGTTCAAGGTCCATGGCGTCCCTGCGTTCCTCGGCGCTGTCCCGCTCGCGGCGGGCCAGCTCCACGGACACGTCGATGAATCCGATGACCTGCTGCACGGCGCCGGCGACGGCGGCGGCGCGCCGGGCCTGGAGCCGGCGGCGGCGGGCCCGTTCCGCGGCTTCCTCGCGGGCGCGGCGTTCGGTGGCGGCGGCCCGTTCCAGCGACGCCGCCCGGTTGCGGGTGGCCGTGAGCTGTTCCTCGGCGCTGCGCAGGGCGAGCCTGGCCTCCATCTCGGCCGTGCGGGCCAGCGAGGCGGCCAGGGCCAAGGCATCCCGGTGCTCCGGGGAAGGTTCCTGCTCCGCGGGGGCCTCTGAGGCCGCGGCGAGCCGGGCCGCCACCGCTTCCAGCGCACCTTGTTCGCTGACAATCTGGGCCTCAGCCCTGGCCAGGGACGCGGCCAGCCGCTCACTTTCGGCGACGGCGCTGCGCAGCACCGCGTTCAGGTGGCCCAGGCGTTCGGCGACGGCCGCGAGTTTCGCGTCGGAATCGTGGAGTTTCGCGAGGGCCGCGTCGGCACGGTCCTGAGCTTCGGCGCGCCGGGTCCGGGCGGTGGAGAGTGCGAAGCGGTTGCGTTCGAGCGCGGCGGTGACGGCGGCCAGCTTCGACGCGGCGTCGTCGACGGCGGCCTGGACTTCCAGCAGCGACGGCGCCGACGCGGACCCGCCGGTCACGGTCAGCGCCGTGAAGACGTCCCCGGTCCGGGTCACGGCGGTCAGCTCGGGACGCGCGGCGATCAGCTGCGCTGCGGCATCCAGGTCCTCGACGACGGCGACGCCGGCCAGCAGGGCGGGCAGCGGCAGGCCGGCGGCGTCCGGTGCCGCAGCCGACACAAGATCCACCAGATCCACAGCCCAGCGCGCGCCCGCGGGAAGCGTGCTGCCGCCGGTTAATGCATCGGCCGTCAGCGCATCGGCCACCGGCGGCGGGGACCCGGCCGGGGGGCCGGCCAGCAGCAGCGCGGCACGGCCGGCGTCGTCCGCGCGCAGCAGCCGCACGGCAGCGGCGGCCGTCTGCTGGTCCCGGACCACCACGGCGTCGGACGCGCTGCCGAGTGCGGCGGCGACGGCGGCCTCGAATCCTGGATCCACGGTGATCATGGATGCCAGCGATCCCAGGACCCCGTCGGCCAGGTCCCCGGCTGCCGCGCCGAGCACATGCCCGGAGCCGTCTTTGCGGTTCAGGCCCAGCTGGAGGGCATCGCGGCGGGCCATAAGGGCGCCACGTTCCCGCTCGCCTTCGCGCTCGGCCGCCTTCAGGGCGTCAATTTCGGCGATGATGGTTTCGAGGGCCTCGCTCGCGGCCTCGTAATCGGCGTCGAGCGATTCCTCGCCGTCCTCGACCCCTGCGACCTGCGCTTCCAGAGCCGTGAACTCGCTGTGCGCCTGCCGGCGGCGCTCCTCGCCCGCCTTTTGCGATTCGCGGAGGCGGCCGAGCTCGGACTGGGCAGACTCGACGCGGGACCGTGCCGCGCCGACCTGCCCGGCGAGCTTGGCCAGGCCTTCACGCCGGTCCGCGGCGGCGCGGAGCAGGGCAGCGAGCCGCTTGTCCTCGGCGGCGGCGGCCTGTTCGGCGTCGTGTTTGGCGGCTGTCGCGGCGTCCAGGGCCTCGGTGCGGTCCAGGATCTGCCGTTCCAGCCCGGCCTGCTCGTCGCGGACGCGGGCGGCCTGCTGCTCCAGCTGGTCCGGGTCCCGGCCGGTGTCCGGAACCACGTCCGCGGCGCCGAGCAGGCGGCGGCGTTCCTCTGCGAGCGAACCGAGGGAACGGAGCCGTTCGCGCCCGGTGGAAAGCGAATACCAGTTCTCCCGCGCGGCGTTCAGCGCGGGCGTGGCCTCGGCTGCGAGCCCTTCGAGGACGGCCTGGCGCTGCCGCCCGGCCTCGAGGTCGCGTTCGACGACGGCGCGGCGTGCCTTGAGCGCCGATTCATCCGCCACGTCCTGCGCCAGCGCGGACTGCAGCGCAACGAGGTCGTCGGCCAGGAGCCGTGAGCGGGCGTCACGGACCTCGAACTGGACGCTCTGGGCGCGCCGGGCCACCTCGGCCTGTTTGCCCAGCGGGGTCAGCTGCCGCCGGATTTCGCCGGTGAGGTCGCTGAGCCGGGACAAGTTGGCCTGCATGGCTTCGAGTTTGCGGACCGTCTTTTCCTTGCGGCGGCGGTGTTTGAGGATGCCGGCGGCCTCCTCAATGAAGCCGCGCCGGTCCTCGGGGGTGGCGTGCAGGACCTTGTCCAGCTGGCCCTGGCCGACAATCACGTGCATCTCGCGGCCCAGGCCCGAGTCAGAGAGCAGCTCCTGGATATCGAGCAGCCGGCATCCCGCGCCGTTGATGGCGTATTCCGAGCCGCCGGTCCGGAACAGCGTGCGCGAGATCGTGACCTCGCTGTATTCGATCGGGAGGGCGCCGTCGCTGTTGTCGATGGTCAGCGAGACGTGCGCCCTCCCCAGGGGCGGCCGGCCCGAGGTGCCGGCGAAGATCACGTCTTCCATCTTGCCGCCGCGGAGGGTCTTGGCTCCCTGTTCGCCCATGACCCACGCCAGCGCGTCCACCACGTTGGATTTGCCCGAGCCGTTGGGGCCCACCACGGCGGTGACGCCCGGTTCGAATTCGAAGGTCGTCGCCGAGGCGAACGACTTGAATCCCCGGACGGTCAAACTTTTCAGGTGCAAGGCGCTTCGGTTCTCCTGGTCGGCGGACTGGTCCGCTGTCCGACGAAAGCATGATTCGGACGGACACGGGGGTTCCGGGGCGGCCCCGGATACTTACAATCTACTGCGCATCTGCGGCCATTCCGCGCAGAACCAGCGCGAAGCCGCCGCAGATGGCTGAGGCCGCATATGCGGGAATTGACCTGCACGGGGCATAGTTAAGCTCTCGGGCTTGTGAGCGGCCACCGCCGGAGCGCAGGACGGACATGAAGAGGGGCTTGAATTGGTAGGCAATGCAACATTCCGGCACAGCAACACCGCTCTACTTTCGGTAAGCAGCGTCGAAGCTCCGACGATCATCAGTTCCATGGATTTCGACCGCAGGCTGGCTTCGACCCTGCGGCGGCTGAGGGTCCCCCCGAAGCTGCTCGAACGGGTCGCGGGCATCACACACCGGCGCTGGTGGGCCCCCGGGACATCGTTCGACGACGCAGCCATCGAGGCGGGCGCAAAGGCCCTGGCCGAGTCCGGCATCGAAGCGTCCGAGATTGGCCTGCTGATCAACACCTCCGTGACGCGGCGCAACCTCGAACCGTCCGTCGCGGTGAAGATCCACCACGGACTGCGCCTGCCTTCGTCGGCCATGAACTTTGATCTGGCCAACGCCTGCCTTGGATTCGTCAACGGCATGACGCTGGCGGCCAACATGATCGACTCCGGCCAGATCAAGTACGCGATGATCGTCAACGGTGAAGACGCCCAGCCAACGCAGGAGGCCACCCTGGCCCGGCTGCAGCGGCCCGAGACCACCCGCGAGGACTTCAACCGCGAGTTCGCCACACTGACGCTCGGCTCCGGAGCCGCTGCGGCCGTCCTGGGCCCGGCGGACGAGCACCCCGGGGCGCACCGGGTCCTCGGCGGCGTGATGCGTGCCGGAACCGAGCACCATGAACTGTGCGTGGGCAGCATTGACGGCATGGCCACCGACACCAAAGGCCTGCTCGACGGCGGCCTGCAGCTCGTGGTCGATGCCTGGCACGAGGCCCAGCCGGAGTGGGACTGGGCCTCGATGGACCGGTACGTCACGCACCAGGTGAGCAATGCCTATACCCAGGCCATCATCAACGCCATTGACCTGGACCCGGACAAGGTGCCGATCACGTTCCCGCATTGGGGCAATGTGGGCCCGGCCTCCCTCCCCATGACCCTCGCGGCCGAAGCGCAGACTCTCGCCGCCGGGGACCGCGTGCTGTGCATGGGCGTCGGTTCCGGCCTGAACACCGCCATGGTGGAAATCGTTTGGTAGCCGCCGACTGGCCCGGCGTCGACCCCGAATGGTCGCGCGAAATCGATGTGGCGTCCACCTCCGCCGCGGATGAGCCCGGCACCGTGCGCCGCTGGCACCTGCTGGACAACGGTGCCCAGCTCGCGCGCCGCGGCCTGACACCTGCCGGCGCCCTGCTGTGCGTGCACGGCAACCCGACGTGGTCCTACCTGTGGCGGACCCTGCTGGCCGCCGGATCCGACCCCGCACACCCGTGGCGCGTGGTGGCCGTGGACCAGCTGGACATGGGCTTCTCCGAGCGCACCGGCACGTTCCGGCGCCTGGAGGACCGGATCAACGACCTGGGCGACCTCACCGCGGCGCTCGGCCTGGACGGGCCGGTCGTCACCGTCGGCCACGACTGGGGCGGCGTGATCAGCCTGGGCTGGGCCGTGGCCCATCCGCAGCAGCTCGCCGGCGTGGTGCTGACCAACACGGCCGTGCACCAGCCCTCCGGCGCCCGCATCCCGCCGGCGCTGCGGCTTGCCTTGCACCCTGCCGTGCACCGCTGGGGAACGACGGGCACGGACAGCTTCCTGCGCGTGACGCATGCCCTGGCCCGCCCGCCGCTCACCGCGGATGTCCGTGGCGCCTTCATGGCCCCCTACCGCGGCGCCGGCCGCCGCGCCGGCGTGGGGAACTTTGTCGCGGACATTCCCGCCGACGCGTCCCATCCCAGCTTCCCGACGCTCAGCCGCGTCGCTGAAGGGGTGCGCGGGCTGGGGGTTCCGGCCCTGATGCTCTGGGGCCCGCGCGATCCGATCTTTTCCGACCGGTACCTCAAGGACCTCATCGGCCGGCTGCCGGACGCGAAAGTTCACCGCTTCGAGGGTGCCGGCCACCTGGTCGCGGAAGACCGGGACATCGCCGCGCCCGTCTTCGAGTGGCTGGCCGGGTGCGGCCCGGACAGCGGACCGGCCGACGGCCCGGCCGACGACTCGATGCTGGAATTCGGGGCCGGGCCCCTGGAGCCCGGCGCCGGGGTCACGCCCCTCTGGGCGCCCCTCGCCGAGCTGGCGGCGGGACCGGCGGCCGGGGATACCGCCGTCGCGGAAATGGCCACGGACGGCAGCGTCGCCCGCTCGCTCAGCTGGCAGGAGCTCGAACAGAACATCGCCGCCCTCGCGGCGGGCCTGCAGGACGCCGGTGTAGGGAACGGCACCCGGGTGAGCCTGATGGTTCCCCCGGGCGTGGACCTGACCGTGGTCCTCTACGCCTGCCTGCGGCTCGGCGCGGTGGTCATCGTGGCCGACGCCGGCCTGGGCACCCGCGGCCTGAGCCGTGCGGTGAAGGGCGCCACCCCGGACTTCCTCATCGGAATCGACAAGGCCCTGGCGGCCGCCTCGGTACTTGGCTGGCCGGGGCGGCGCATCAGTGTGCGGGACCTGCCGGCCCGCCGCCGCCGGCTCCTCGCCGTCGAGACCTCCCTCGCTGCCCTTGCCCGCCGCGGAGCCGGCCTCAGCCCCGGACTCCCTCGCCCGGGCACGGCCCCGGTTCCGGACCCGGACGCCCCCGCCGCGGTGCTGTTCACCTCCGGTTCCACCGGGCCCGCCAAGGGCGTGGTCTACACGCACCGGCGGCTGGCAGCGATGCGCGATGCCGTGGCCGCGACGCTGGAGATCCGCCCGGGCGCACGCCTGGTGGCGGGCTTCGCGCCGTTCGCCCTGCTGGGACCGGCGCTCGGAGCCGTTTCAGTGACGCCCGCCATGGACGTCACCGCCCCCCGCACCTTGACGGCCAGCGCGCTGGCGCACGCCGCAGCAGCCATCGATGCGACGGTGGTCTTCGCCTCGCCCGCGGCGCTGCGCAACGTCCTGGCCACCCGGGCCGGCCTGAGCCGGGCCGGACACGAGGCGCTGGGGCGCGTGGAGCTGCTGCTCTCCGCCGGCGCACCGGTCCCTGAAACCCTCCTCGCAGAGGTGCAGCGGCTGCTGCCGCGCGCCTCGCTGCACACCCCGTACGGGATGACCGAGGCGCTGCCCGTCACGGACATCAGCCTCGAACAGATCCGTGCCGCCGCGGCCGACGCCGCCGCCGGAACCATGGCAGGCGCCGGCAACGGCGTGTGCGTGGGCCGGCCGGTGCAGGGCGCCCGCGTGGCCATCATCCCGCTGGCCGCGGACGGCACCGCACCCGGGAACGAGCCCGTCAGCGAGGCCGGAGTGAGCGGGGAGATCCTCGTCAGCGCCCCGCACGTGAAAGAAGCCTACGACCGGCTCTGGCTGACCCAGCGCGAGAGCGTCCGCACGGCCGGATGGCACCGCACCGGCGACGTGGGGCACCTCGACGCCGCCGGCCGGCTCTGGGTGGAAGGACGCCTCGTGCACGTCGTGACGGCCCCGGGCGCCGTGGTGACGCCGGTGGGCGCCGAGCAGGCCATCGAACGCCTGGACGACGTCGGGATGGCAGCCGTCGTCGGGGTCGGTCCGTCCGGGACGCAGGCTGTCGTCGCCGTCGTCGAAACAGTTCCGCCGGTCCGCCGGGCCGGTCCCGCCGCGCCGCAGCTGGCGGGCCGCGTACGGGACGCCGCCCGCGCGGCAGGGGTCAGTGTCTCCGCCGTGCTCGCTGTCCCCTCCCAGCCGACCGACATCCGCCACAACGCCAAGATCGACCGGAGCCGCGTGGCCCGGTGGGCTTCGGCGGTGCTGGCCGGCGGCCGTCCAGGCACGCCATGAGGGTCCTCGTCACCGGCGCGAGCGGGCTGCTCGGGCGGGAGGTGGCACGTCTGATGGTGCGGCAGGGCCATGCCGTCAGCACGTTCCAGCGCCGCCCCTCCGGGGTCGACGGCGTAACGGACCTCCAAGGGTCCGTTGCGGACGAGGCCGCCGTGCGCCGCGCCGTCTCCGGCGCCGAGGGCGTCATCCACCTGGCCGCGAAGGTGTCCTTCACGGGCCGTGCCGCGGAGTTCGACGAGGTCAATGTCGAAGGCACGCGCCGCCTGCTCCGGGCCGCCCGCGAGGCCGGTGTGCGGGAGCTGGTGTTTGTTTCCTCCCCGTCCGTGGCCAATTCCGGGGCCGCCATCGCCGGGCTGGGCGCCGAGGCGGCGGACCCGGCCCGCGCGCACGGTGACTACTCCCGCACGAAGGCCGAGGCCGAACTGCTGGCGCTGGCCGCGGACTCGCCGGGTTTCCGGGTCACGGCGGTGCGCCCGCACATCGTCTGGGGCCCGGGTGACACCCAGCTGGTGGAACGGGTGCTGGAACGTGCCAGCCGCGGCCGCCTGCCGCTGCTCGACGCCGGTGCGGCCCTGATCGACACGACCTACGTGGACAACGCCGCTTCGGCCATCGTCGCCGCGCTTGACCGGATGGAGCACATCCACGGCCGGGCGCTCGTGGTCAGCAACGGCGAACCCCGCCCGGTTGGTGAGCTGCTGGCGGGCATTTGCGCCGCGGGCGGCGTCCCTGCGCCGTCGTGGACGGTGCCGGGCAGTCTCGCGCGGGCTGCGGGATCGGTGGTGGAGAAGGTGTGGTCCCGGTCCGGCCGGGCCGGGGAGCCGCCGATGACCAGATTCCTCGCTGAGCAGCTCTCCACGGCCCACTGGTTCGACCAGCGCGAGACCCGTGAACTCCTCAACTGGGCCCCCGCCGTTTCGCTTGACGAGGGCCTGGCGAGGCTGGCCGGGCACTACGCCCGGACGCCCCCTACCAGCGCCCGTTCCGCGGCCGGGGCTGGCAGACGGGGCAGGTGTACGAGGACCGGTTCATGAACTGTTCCCGCAGGAGCCGGCTGACCCGGCCGGCGGCGGCGCAGCGCTTGCACTCGAGCCCCTCCCGGCCGTAGGCGTTCAGGGAACGGTCGAAGTACCCGGAGGCTCCGTTGACGTTGACGTAGAGCGAATCGAAGCTCGTGCCGCCGGCGGCCAGGGCATCCGTCATGACCGCACGGGCGGCGTCGAGGACCCGCAGCGCATCGGGTCGGCGCAGGGTGTCGGTGGGCCGGGCGTAGTGCAGCCGCGCCGTCCAGAGGGCCTCGTCCGCGTAGATGTTGCCGATCCCCGAGACCAGGCCCTGGTCCAGCAGCGCCCGCTTGAGCCCGGTTTTGCGGGCCCGCAGGCGCCGGTAGAAGGTCTCGAAGGAGAACCAGGGATCCAGCGGGTCGCGGGCAATGTGCGCGGCTTCCTCGGCGATGAGCGGCAGCGGCGTTTCGGCGAGGCCGCCGGGGCCGCCGTCGTCGGTGGGGATCAGCGTGGTCAGGAACAGGCCGCCGAAGATGCGCTGGTCCACGAACCGGAGCTGTTCGGGCATGCCGTCGGCTGGGCTGAGCCGCAGCCTGACCTTCAGGTGTTTTTCGTCCGGAACGCCGGGGTCCTGCATAAGCAGCTGGCCGGACATGCCCAGATGGGCCATGAGCGCGACGGCGGGGGCCGGTTCGCCGGCCGGGGCACCGTTTCCGGGCGGGGCGGGCGTGTCCGCCAGTGGCATCCACAGGAATTTGCCGCGGCGGACCACGTCCAGGACCCGCGCGCCTTCAAGGTTGCCGGCAAAGTCGTCCGGTCCCAGGGCGTGCCGGCGCAGGGAGCGCGGGTCCAGCACCTCGACGGAGGTGATGGTCCGGCCGCGCACCCAGCTCACCAGGCCGCGCCGGACCACCTCGACCTCGGGCAGTTCAGGCAATGCCGCTGCCTAGCTGCCGGTCTGGGACTGCAGTTGCTGCGGATCCGGCGCGGACGGGGCGGTCAGCCGGCGCCAGGCGTCGGCGGCGGCTTCCTGTTCGGCCTCTTTCTTGGAGTTGCCGGTGCCGGTGCCGTAGTCCGTGCCGCCGATCCGCAGCACGGCCTCGAACGTCCGGGCGTGGTCCGGCCCGGAGCCGTCGACCGCGTAGTTGATGGTCCCAAGCTGCCGGCTGGCGGCGAGCTCCTGGATGGAAGTCTTCCAGTCGGTGCCCGCGCCGAGGGCGGCGGCGTCCTTCAACAGCGGGCCGACCAGCCGCATGACCAGCTGCCGGGCCGTCTCGATGTCGTTGGAGAGGTAGGTGGCGCCGATCAGCGCCTCCATGGTGTCCGCCAGGATGGAGGCCTTGTTCTTGCCTTCGGTGAGCTTTTCGCCCTGTCCAAGGTAGATGTACTCCCCCAGCCCGATGCTGCGGCCGATGCCGGCCAGCGCCCGGGTGCTGACGACGGCGGAGCGGCGCTTGGCCAGGTCGCCTTCGGGCAGCGTGGGGTTGTCACGGTACAGCGCGTCCGTTACGGAGAACCCCAGGATGGAGTCGCCCAGGAACTCGAGCCGTTCGTTGGTGGGGATGCCGCCGTTTTCGTAGGCGTAGGAACGGTGTGTGAGCGCAAGACGAAGCGTCCCGGCGTCAATAGTGACACCGAGACGCTTCAGAAGCTCTTCAGTTGAAGACATCTTTTTCAGCCTGTTGGCGGATTAGACGTCTGCGACCTTGCGGCCCTTGTACTCAAGGAACAGCGCAGTGCCAGCCGAGTCGGTAACGACCTTTGCCTGGTGCGGCAGGCTGTACGTGACCTGGCCGTTCTCGACAGTCTTCACCAGGTGGGGGGCAGTTGCCTTCCACTGGGAGCGGCGGGCGCGGGTATTCGAGCGAGACATTTTCCGCTTCGGGACAGCCACGGCTAACTCATTTCTCTCTAGAAAAACACTTACAAATCAGTTTTGCCGGTCAGGCTTAGCCAAGTCAGCCAGGGCGGCCCAGCGAGGATCTACGACCTCGTGGTGATGCCCCGGCTCGTCTTCCAGGCGCACTCCACATTCGGAGCAAAGGCCCTGGCAGTCTTCCCGGCACACCGGCTGGAACGGCAGTATGGTGACAACTGCGTCCCGCAACACCGGCTCAAGATCGATCAGATCGTGCTCGACTCGACGTTGCTCTTCTTCGTCTTCTTCGTCGGAGAACACAGCATCCTCGTAGAAGAAAAGTTCTTGCACATCAACCTCTTGGTCATACGCAAGGGGATCCAGGCATCGGCCGCATTCGCCAGTAACTTCAACGTGCGCGGTTCCTGATACCAGAATTCCTTCGTGTACGGCCTCAAGCCGCAGGTCCAGCTCGACATCCGAGCCTTCCTGCACGCCAATGAGCGCCACGCCAAGATCACTTGGCGCGGGTACATGTTCCGTCAGCGTCCGCATGCTTCCCGGACTGCGTCCGAGGTCCTTGACGTCGAACGCCAAGGGCGAACTAGCATCTCGTTTAATGAGAACTCCTGTTGAACATATGACCGACGTACTATCTTAGCCTGAACTTCCGGACGGACTCAAACCGGGGGCACGCCGGCGGTTCACACCACAAGCGGCCTCGGATTCGGGCCCCGCAACCGGCAGCAGGCCGCCGAGTACCGGTCAAGCTTACACTTTGCGCGCCCGGTTCGGGACCGGCTCGCCCGGGGCCAGCCGTTTCAGCACGGAGCGGGGAACAAAGTCCGAGACGTCCCCGCCGAGGGCGAAGACCTCTTTGATGAGGGTGGAGGACAGGTGCAGGTAGTGGCTTTCCGCCGGCAGGAACACCGTCTCGACACCGGTCAGCTGCCGGTTCATCGTGGCCATCGGCAGCTCGTAGTCGAAGTCCGAGGACGAACGCAGGCCCTTGACGATCGCCGATACACCGCGCTGCCGGCAGTACTCGGCCAGGAGACCCTCCCCCACGGGTTCAACCACAATCCCGCGCAAGGATGCGAACGTTTCCCTGGCCATGTCGATCCGCTCCTCCAGGCTGAAGCGGTACTTCTTGGAATAGTTCGTGGACACGGCCACGATCACCTCGTCGAAGAGGCCCGCGGCACGCGCAATGACTTCCAGGTGTCCATTGTGGATGGGGTCAAAAGAGCCAGGGCAAACAGCGCGTCTCATGCTCCGAACCTACCGTATCCGCGCCGCAGCCCGGGATAACATGGCTGAATGTCAGCATCGAACAATCGCGCGACTTCTCCTTTCACTGTGCGGCCTGTCACTGTGCGGCCTGTCGCTGCGCCGCCTTTCACCGTGGACGGCGGCGTGGTCCTGGTCACCGGTGCCGCCAGCGGCATGGGCCGGCTCTACGCCCTCCGCGCCGCCCGGGAAGGCGCCGGGGTGGTGATCCTCTGGGACGTCGACGCCGATGCCCTGGCCGGCACCGCCGCTGAAGTTGCCGCCCTGGGCGCCCGCGCCGTCCCCCGCACGGTGGACCTGGCGGATCGCGCCGCGATTGCCGGCGCCGCCCGGGAGGCCAGGGCCGAGGGGCCGCTGGCGCTGCTGGTGAACAACGCCGGGATTGTCCGCGGCGCGTACTTCTGGGACCACGCCCCGGACCGTGACATCGCCCTGACCATGGACATCAACGCCCTCGCCCCCATGTACGCCACCCTGGAGTTCCTGCCGGACATGATGGCCGCCGCCGGCCGCCCGCGCCGGATCCTCAACGTTGCCTCCGCCGCCGGCACGGTCTCGAATCCGCGGATGAGCGTGTACGCGGCTTCGAAATGGGCCGTCATCGGCTGGAGCGACTCGCTCCGGCTCGAGCTTGAGCAGCAGGGCTACGGCCACCTGAAAGTCACCACCTTCTGCCCCAGCTACATTTCCACCGGCATGTTCGAGGGAGCCCGCGGTCCCCTGCTGACCCCGCTCATGACGCCCGAGGACGCTGTGGACAGGGCATGGCGTGCTACGGCCGCCGGGCGGCCGCTGCTGATCGCCCCCGCCATGGCCACGCTGGGGAAAGTACTCAAGGGCATACTGCCGGTGCGGGCGTGGGACTTCGTGGGCGGAAAGGTCTTTGGGATCTACACCACCATGGACAGCTTCACCGGCCGGGACGAGAAGGCGGGCACCCGGTGAGCCCCCTCATGCCGTTGCCGTGGCAGCGCGCCGCAACCGGCGCCAACCTGCTCTCCCCCGATGGCTCGCTGGGCGTGACGATCTTCGAGGAGATGACCACCCTGGCCCTGAGCACGGGCGCCATCAACCTTGGCCAGGGCTTCCCGGACGAGGACGGCCCCGTGGAGATCAAGGAGGCCGCCCAGGCCGCGATCGCCGCCGGAGCCAACCAGTATGCGCCCGGCAAGGGCATCCTGCCGCTGCGGGAGGCGATCTCGGTGCACCAGCAGCGGTTCTACGGGCTGGACCCGGATCCGCAGACCGAAATCATCGTCACGACCGGCGCCACGGAGGCCATCGCCGCCGCCCTGCTCGCGCTGGTAGGTCCGGGAGATGAAGTGCTCACCTTCGAGCCGTTCTACGACTCCTACGGCGCCATCATCGGGCTCTCCGGCGCCACGCACGTCACCGCCCCGCTCCTGGCCCCGGATTTCATGCCGGACCTGGCCGCACTCGAGGCCGCATTCAGCAACCGCACCAAGGTGGTGCTGATCAACAATCCGCACAACCCGACCGGAGCGGTGTTCCCCCGCGAGGTGCTCGAGCGCGTCGTCGAACTGGCCGCGAAATACGACGCCGTCATCGTCACCGACGAAGTGTACGAGCACCTGACGTTCGGTGTGCGGCACATCCCGATCGCGACGCTGCCCGGGGCGGCGGAGCGCACGCTGACCATTTCCTCGGCCGGCAAGACGTTCTCCTTCACCGGCTGGAAGATCGGCTGGCTCTCCGGGCCGGAGGAGCTCGTGGCCGCCGCCCGGACGGTCAAGCAGTTCCTGAGCTACAGTTCCGGCACGCCCTTCCAGGCCGCGATCGCGGTGGGCCTGGGGCTTCCGGACGAGTTTTACGCCGGCATCGCCGACACCCTCCGGTACAAGCGCGACATCCTCAGCGAGGGACTGCGCGCGGCCGGCCTCGACGTGCTGACCCCGCAGGGGACCTACTTCGTCAACGTGGACACCTCACCGCTGGGGATCACCGATTCCGTGGAGCTGGCCCGCAGGCTGCCGGCCCTCGTGGGCGTCGCCGCGATCCCGGTGCCCGTCTTCTGCCACGCCGACGGCGCCGAACGCACCCGCAGCCTGCTCCGCTTCGCGTTCTGCAAGCAGCTGCACGTTCTGGAGGAGGCCGCCGAGCGGCTGGCGACCTTGCGCGACAGGCTGTGAACATGGCCGGGCAGCAACCCGGGGCCTCGCGGTTCCTGCGGACCACCGGGCAGCACGCCGTAATCGAACCGGATCCCTTTACCGACGGCGGCTTCGTGCTGAGCATCGGCGGCGCCGAGCAGTCCCACGTCAACCTGGCCGACCCCGCGGACATCTTCTACGAATACCTGCGCAGGATCGGGCACGTGGTGGACCTCGCCGCCCCGTGGGGCGAGCCGATCACGGCGCTGCACCTGGGCGCCGGGGCCCTGACGCTGGCCCGCTACATCCAGGCCACCCGGCCCGGCTCGGTTCAGTACGCCGTGGAGCTGGAGCGGGAACTGCTGGACTTCGTGCTCGCGCAGCTGCCCCTGCCGGAGGGAACCGAGCTGCACACGGTGATCGGCGATGCCCGCGACGCTCTCGCCGGGCTTCCGGCGGACCTGCGCTTCGACGTCGTGATCCTGGACATCTTCTCCGGGCCGGAGGCGCCGGAACACATCGCGTGTACCGGGTTCTACCAGGAGGCGGCGGCCCGGCTGACGCCGCGCGGCGTGTTGATCGTCAACGTGGGCGACGAACCCGGACTGACCCTGGTCCGGAGCCAGATCGCGGCCATGCGCCGGGCCATGGCCGACGTCTCGGCCTTCGCGGAGGCCGGAATGTTCACTGGCCGGTTCCCCGGGAACATCATCCTGACCGGGACGCAGGGGCCGTGGCCGGAGGTCTGGACGGCGGCGCTCACGGCGCGCGGTCCGCATCCGGCCCGGCTGCTCGCCGGCGTCGATTTGGACGCGCTGGCCGGCTAGTCCCCGGCTTCCAGGCCCGCTGCGTCCACAGCGTCCACTGCCTCCAGGTCCACGGCTTCCACAGCGTCCGCGGCTTCCACGCCGGGCTCGGTGAACCACAGCCGGGTTTCGCCGTACTTCTTCTCGGCAAACCGTTCCATGCCCTGGGGCCATGCCGGTTCGGGGCTCCGGGACGACCGTTCCACCACCACGACCGCTCCCTCGCCCAGGTGCGGCACCAGCTTGGCCAGCACGGCAGCGAGGGCCGGCTCGTCCAGGGGGTAGGGCGGGTCCAGGAACACCAGGTCCCAGATCGCGGAGCCGGCGGCCCGGTCGAGGAACGATTCGACCTTGGAGCGGTGCACGGAGACCACCTTGCGGCCCGTGACGGTGTTGACAAGATCGGCGTTCCGCTGGCAGACGGCGCTTGCCTTGGCGTCGAATTCGACCAGGTCCACGGAGTCCGCGCCGCGGCTGCCGCTCTCCACCCCCAGCGAGCCGGATCCCGCGTACAGATCGAGCACGCGGGCGCCGGCGATGACGTTGAAGGCGTCCAGCCTGGAGAACAGGGCCTCCTTGACACGGTCGGTGGTGGGCCGTGTCAGGTTCCCGGGCACGCTGTTCAGCGTGCTGCCGCCGGCCGCCCCGGCAATGATCCGGCTCATGCGCGGACCCCCGCGGACGTGTTTGCCTGGCTCGTGGTCCTAGCCGCGTTCAAGGAACGCCTCCTTCTCGGGGTTCAGGTATTCATCGATCGCGGCCGCAAGCCGGGGCTGGCCCGCCAGCGCGGGATCGGCGGCCACGATCCGCTGGGCGTCCTGCCGGGCCCGGGCGATCACGTCCTCGTGTTCGAGGACGCGCAGCAGCTTCAGCGTGGAGCGCCCGCCGGACTGCGAGGCGCCCAGGATGTCGCCTTCCCTGCGGAGCTTGAGGTCTTCCTGGGACAGTTCGAAGCCGTCGGTGGTGGCGGCTACGGCATCCAGGCGGCGCCGGCTCGGATGGCCCGGCTCCAGGGTGGTGACCAGCAGGCAGGTTCCGGGCAGCCCGCCGCGGCCCACCCTGCCGCGCAGCTGGTGGAGCTGGGAGATGCCAAAACGGTCAGCGTCCAGGATCACCATGAGCGTGGCGTTGTGGACGTCCACGCCGACTTCGATCACGGTGGTGGAGACCAGCAGCTTGGTTTCGTTGGCCGTGAAGGAGGCCATGGTTTCGGACTTCAGGACGGGGTCCTGCCGGCCGTGCAGGGGCGCCACAGCCACCCCGGCCAAGGCCGGTTCGTCCTGGAGATGTTCCACGACGCCGGTGACCGAGGCGAGTTCCCGGGAACCGTTCTCGCCTTCGAGGTCCGCGGCGGACGGTGCGGCCTCGCCCGGGGTGAAGTCGCCGTCGTCGTCCGTGCCGATCTTGGGGCAAACGACGTAGACCTGGTGGCCGGCGTCGATCTCCTCCCGCGAACGGGACCAGATCCGGGTGGCCCACCCCGGGTGTTCCGCGAGCCCCACCACGTGGGTGGAGATGGGGGCGCGGCCGGCGGGGAGCTCATCGAGCACGGAGGTTTCGAGGTCGCCGAACACGGTCATGGCCACGGTCCGGGGAATCGGGGTGGCGGTCATGACCAGCAGGTGCGGCGGTTTGCTGGCCTTGGCCCGGAGGGCGTCGCGCTGCTCCACGCCGAAGCGGTGCTGTTCGTCCACCACGATCAGGCCAAGGTCGTAGAAGGAGACGTTGTCGCTGAGCAGGGCGTGGGTGCCGATCACGATTCCGGCCGTTCCGGAGGCGGCGTCGAGCATGGCCTGCTTCCGCGCCGCGGTGGGCATGGAGCCGGTGAGCAGGGTGACCTGGACGGCGTCCGGGCCGAACCCGCCGAGCATCCCGTCCCGGGAGAGCGGTCCGAGCGTGCGCCGGATGGATTCATAGTGCTGGGCGGCGAGGACTTCGGTGGGCGCCAGCAGGGCAGCCTGTCCCCCGGCGTCCACCACCTGCAGCATGGCGCGCAGTGCCACGATCGTCTTGCCGGAGCCCACCTCGCCCTGCAGCAGCCGGTTCATGGGCGAGTCCTGGGCGAGCTCATCGGAGAGCGTCTTGCCGACGGCGGCCTGGCCGGCGGTCAGCGTAAACGGGAGCTGGCGGTCGAAGGCGGGCAGCAGCCCGTCCGGTGCCGGGCGGCGGGCGGTCGCTTCCTCGGCGGCGAGTTGGGCGCGGCGGCGGGCCAGGGCCGACTGGAGCACCAGGGCTTCCTGGTAGCGGAACCGGTCGCGGGCCCGCTGGTAGTCTGCCGGGGTTTGCGGGGCGTGGATCAGCCGGTAGGCGTCCGCGACCGGCAGGAACTTCTCCCGCGCCGCGATCTCGGCGGGCAGCGGGTCGCCGAGGGTTTCCAGTTCCACGGTGTCCAGCAGCGTCGAGATGACCTTCTGGATGGACCAGCTGGTCAGTTTCGCCGTGGCCGGGTACACCGGGATCGGCATGGCGGCGAGCTTCTCGGGGTCAATGCCCGGCGTTTCGGGGTCCTCGTCCAGCAGCAGGAAATCCGGGTTGGTCAGGCCGAGGGATCCGGCGTAGCGCGTGACTTTGCCGGAAAACATGGCGCGCCGGCCCGGCTGCAGCTCGGCCTTGGCCCGGAACCCGTTGAAGAAACTGACCTTGAGCGTGCCCGGCAGCGCGCCGGCGGCCCGCGTGGAAGCGGCACCGCCGGCGTCGTCGGAGATCACGACGTCGGTGAGGGAACCGCGCCGGGCGCGCATGGGCCGGGTGCTGTTGGAGACCACCCGGGCGATCAGGGTCACTTCCTCGTCCAGCGGGACCTCGCTGATGGGTGTGAGCTCGCCGCGGCTGAGGTAGCGGCGGGGAAAATAGTTCAGGAGCCCGCCGACAGTGGTGATGCCAAGGTGTTTTTCGATGACAGCCGCGGAGCGCTTGCCGATGCGGCGCTCCAGGCCCAGTTCAAGTTCAGCGTGCATGTCCGTCGGGGTTTCGGGTTTCGGCGGCACGCGCAGTGGCAACTGTAGGGGCTGCGGTGGCGGCAACTGTGGCGGCCGGTGCCTCCGGGTCGCGCGGGACTGCGAGCTCGCTCACGGAAATGTCCGTGGGCTCGCCCAGGGAACGGATCAGCGCGACGGCGAGGTCCGCATCCAGGACGTGGACGTGGACGCGCCAGCGGTAGAGCCCGGCGGCGTCGGCGCCGCCGCCGACCTGGCTCATGATCACCGAGTCGCCCATTTCGTCGAGCCGTTGGCGCATCATGGCGGCGTCCAGCGGGGACAGGGAAATGGTGCACATGACTTCGACACCTTCGTCGCGCGGCATGCCGACGTGGATATGCGGATCCTGGACGTCGTAGCCGTGCAGTCCGTCCAGCAGTTCGCTCTGGAGCTCCTCGCCCAGCACGGCCGAGCGGAGGCAGTCCAGGATGAGCAGCATGCCCACGCCGCCGGCGTCCACCACGTGGGCGGCCTGCAGGGCAGCGAGCTGCTCCTCCGTGCGGACCACGGCGGCCAGGGCCGCCTCGACGGCGGCGTCCAGGGCCAGGCCCAGGGTCTGGTTGCTGTCATCGCCGTCGTGTGCGGAGTCCACGGCGGCCGCGGCCCGGGCGGCAGCCTCCATGACGGAGAGCATGGTGCCGGGCACGGGATCACTCAGCGCGGACCAGGCCCGGATCTGGGCCCGGTTCAGGGCCGCAGCCAGCAGGGGTGAGCTGATCCGGGTGTGCCCGGCCAGGGGTTCAGCGGCAGCGCAGAGGAAGACGGCGAACAGGGTTCCCGAGTTGCCGCGGGCCTGCTCCATGGCAACCTGGCCGGCCTGCGCCAGGACGGCGCCAACGTCATGCAGGGTCGGGTCCGGCGCCGCGTGCGCCGCCCCGTCCGGGTGTCCCGGCACGGCGGCGTCCGCGGCGTGGGCCGCGGCGCGGACAGTCAGGTAGAGGTTGGTGCCGGTGTCGCCGTCGGCTACCGGAAAGATGTTGATGGCGTTCAGGCGGTCGCTGTGGTTGCCGAGCGTGGTTTCCGCCTTGCCCAACCACCGCTTCATCGCTTGCGCGTTGGCGGCAATCTTAGTCTGCAAAGTGATCCCATCCCACAGCGTCAGCGGGCCTGCCCGCGATCGTTACTCCCGTGCTTTCGGTTGGTGCAGGGGCCTCTACCGAGCCTATCGCAGTGAACCCGGGAGGGAGCGGAACCCCTGCCGGGAAAGTGGCGAGCAGCCCATGGTCTTCACCGCCGCCGAGGACCCAGGCCATCGGGTCTGCCCCCAACAGCTCCGACGCCGGCAGCAGCGGGGCGGCCAGCTCCTTCAGGGCGGCGGCGTCCAGGTTCAGCACCGCGCGGCTGGCGGCCGCCATGCGGTTTCCGTCCCGGACCAGGCCGTCCGAGATGTCCATCATGGCGGACGCCCCCGCCTCACGGGCCAGCGGTCCGGCGGCGAGCGGCGGCTGCGGCCTGCACTGGGTGTCCAGGAGGGAACGCTGCCCGGCGGTCAGGGCGCCCACCGGGACGTTCGACTCCAGCAGCGCCAGCCCGGCGGCGGCCCGGCCCACTGTTCCCGCCAGGGCCACGGTGTCCCCCGGCCGGGCCCCGGAGCGCAGGACGGGTTCCTTGCCGTCAAGGGTCCCCAGGATCGCCACGCTGACCGCCAGTTCGCGGCCGCGGCCGAGGTCGCCGCCCGCCACCGCGCAGGCCGGAGCCCCCAGACCCCTGATGCCGGCCACGAGGCCGTCCGCGAAATCCTCCACCCAGGAGACGAGGGTCTCCGGCGGCATGGTCAGGCTGACCACAACGGACGTGGCCCGGGCGCCCATGGCGTTGATGTCGCTGAGGTTTTGCGCCGCGGCCTTCCAGCCGACGTCGTACCCGGTGGTCCGGTAGCCGTTGTTCCATTCGAGCCGGAAATCCTGGTCCGCCACCTGGGTGTCGATGCTCAGCACGGTCCGCCCGTCCGGCGCGGCGACAATCGCGGCGTCGTCCCCCGGCCCCAGCAGCAAGTACGACGCCGCCGCCGGTCCGCCATTGGGCTGCGGGATCGTGAGCCGCGGAAAGATGCGACCCAGCAGCTGGGACTCCGAGAGGCCGGCAACGGTCAGTGCGGCGTCCGCGGGCAGGGCATCGGGCACAGCGGTTTCGGGCACAGCGGTTTCGGGGACAGCGGTTTCGGGCACAGGTTCGGGCACAGCCGTTTCGGGGACAGCGGTTTCGGGCACAGGTTCGGGCACAGTTTCAGGCACAGCCCTACGCTACCGCGAGGGACTGACCGTGCCGGGCCGGAGGGTTCGAAGGAACCCTCCGGTCCGTCAGTAGGTCAGGGTCTGGCATCCCAGCGCGGAAACCCCGGTCCGAAGGACCCCGGCGCCGGCGCTGGAGACACAGACCGTGTACTTGCCCCGGGCCTTGATGGGGAGCGCGGCCCGGTATCCGTGGTTACCTCTCACGTTCAGTGCCCGGTTCACATCCAGCCGGTAGATGTTGGCCGTGACGCTGTAGCTCTTGGAGCTCGAATCCGGTGACTTCACGGTGACGCGGACCGGAACACTCTGGCTCGTGAACCCCGGATCCATGGCCCAGCCGGTCGCCACGATCGATTTATTGGTGCTGGTCCCGGACAGGCGGGCGGTGTCGAGGTAGCCCCGCACCGGGGCGGCAGGCTGCGCAACCACATCCCGGCAGCCGAGCAGTGTGTTGCCCGCACTCAGCGGGCTCACGGCGATGCCGTAAGCGCACACGTGGTAGCGGCCGGACAGGGTGATCGGGATGCTGTTCTGGAATCCGTGGCTTCCGGTCAGCGAAAACGCGGCATTGACGTCCGGCCGGGTCCCGTTCGCGGTGAAGGGGTAGCCCTTGGTCTTGCCGTCCGGGCCTGTGACGTAGATATGTACGGCGTTGGAGGCCGCCGGTGTACCGGGTTCGTAGGTCCAGCCGGACGCCGTGATAACCGCCGACGGCGTCCTGGTCTGCACCACAATGGAGTCCACGTAGCCGACCGGCCGCGCAGCAGGCGCCGCCGTAGCGTTCACGCAGCCCAGGAAACCGTTGCCCTTGGTCAGGGTCGCGACCGCGATTCCGGTGGCGCAGACGCGGTACGTACCGGCCTTCGTCACGGTCACGGATGTCTGGTACCCGTGCGAACCGGCGATCCCCATGGCGGCATTGACGTCGCTCCGGGCAGCATTGGCGGTGGTGGTCACTGACTTGGTGCTGCCGTCGGGCGCCGTGACACTCAACTGGACGGGGATCGAGGCCGACGGGACGCCGGCGTCGAAGGACCAGCCTGCGACGTCCAGCCGCGCCGAGGACCCGGCGTTGATGAAGGACACGGAATCCAGGTATCCGGTGGGCGGGTCACTGACAGCCACGGGGACGTTGCGGCAGCCCAGGGTGGAGTTACCGGCGGCAAACGGGGCGACGGGGACGGCGTAGGCACAGACCCGATACGTGCCGGTCTCGGTCGCCGGGACGGTGACCGCAAACCCGTGCGTGCCGCTGACCCCCAAGGCCTGGTTGACGTCCGGGCGCTGCACGTTGGCGGTGAAGGCCTGGCCGGTGGTGGTCCCTGCGGGGGTGGTCACGTAGATGTGGACCGGGATGGACGCGCCTGCCTGACCGCGGTCCACGGCCCAGCCCCGCAGCTTGATGGACGGTTTGCCAGACACCATTGCGGTGCTGACCTCATCGAGGGATCCCTCGGGTGCGGGAGTGCCGGCCAGGGTGAGGGTCCGGCAGCCCAGTGCTGTGTTGTTGAAGATGCCGATTGCATAGGCGCAGGCTTCATACTGTCCGGCCGCTTTGACGGTGATCGACTCCTGGAAGCCGTGGTTTCCGCTGATGCCCAGCGCCGCGTTGACGTCGGCGCGCGGTTTGTTCGCGGTGAAGGCATGGCCAGTCGTCGTGCCGTTAGGTGCTGTGACATAGATGTGCGTCTGGGTGGAGGTGGAGGCCGCGGCCGGATCCACCGACCATCCGCGGACGTTGATGGTGGCGCCGGACGAGGTGACCGCGAGGGCTGCGCTGTCGAAGGAGCCCTTCGCGGGCGCACCCGGCGGACGGATCGTCACGGTAGCCGCGGTATCGCTGACAGCGCCAATGGAGACCTTCGTGCCGGCGTGCGTCGTGAAAGTCTGGCCGGCCTGCCAGGCCTGGGTGTTGCTGTAGTAGCCGTTGAAGGCAGTTGCCCGGGTATTGGGCGGAAGCAGGATCGAGGTGTTGCCTCCGCCTTGCTGAGTGATCTTCACGCCGCGGTTTCCGTCTTGCGCAATGACGGAGTCGTAACCGACCGGGGTGCGGAGTTCCAGGAAATAGACCTCGCCGGATTTCGGGTCCGTGAACTTCGCTGCGCGGTTGGCACCCGTTCCGGCCCAAGGCTTGAGGTTCACCGTGCGGGGGGCGGACAACGTGCCCAGGTTGGCGATCTCGTTACCGTTGCCGAACCGGCCCATTTCCCAGAAGCTGGCGCTGATTTCCGGCATGATGTCGAAGTGCGAGATGCCCATCAGGTCCAGGTTGTCGCCGTAGGTCTTGATGCTGCAGGTGGCATCCGCAAACCCGGCGAATGGCCCGGAGGCCACGTCCATGGCCCCGCTGCCGCACAGCAGGCTGTTGGCATGGTCCATGCCAAGGGCGTGCCCGAACTCATGTGCCAGGACAGGCGTGGAGAGCTGGCTGTTTTTTGGCATCAGGATGCGGCCGCCGATGTTGCCGTTGCTGTAGGTCATGCCCGCGGCGCCGTTTGTGAGGTAGGCGCCGGGGATGAACATGACCAGTGCCGTGTAAGAACTCTGCGTCCAGCCCAGCTCCTGGGAGACGATGTCCACAATCTGCGCCGGCGACTGCTTGGAGGTCGCGGCGGACTTGTGCAGCTGGCGCGAGGAAGTCAGCGCAATGTCCACCCGGCCCGCGGTGGCGTAGGCCCAGTAGCGGTTGGCGGCGCTGAGCGAGGCCTTCGCCGCCGCCATGGGGACGGCCGCGTCCGTTTCGGCGGCAGACTTGTCGGCCAGCTGCACCGTCACCAATGTGGTTTTCAACGTACCGGCCAGCGGCGCGCTGACGTAGGTGTACTCGGACTTGGCCCTGCCTGCGGGCGGTTCCGGACGCACAAAGTCATCCACCTGCGGCTGCGGGCTCGGGTCCGACACCGCCGGAACAGCACCTGTCGGCACGGCACCTGTCGGCACGGCAGCGCCCGGCGCCAGCGCTCCGGCGGACACCTGTCCGGCGGCCGGCACCTCGACGGCGGCCACGGCGGCCTGCGGCAAGGTTGCTGCCAGCATCACGGCGGCAATCACGGTTGCCGCTATGTTTAGTTTTCGCAAGATTGCTCGCTTAAGGGTGAGACCGCAGGTGGAGACCTGTTGGTGGGAGCGACGTAAGTTGCCTACAGCATAAACGGCAATCCACATCTGTCACCCCAGTAACTTTGATCTCCAAAATCACAACTGCATCACGCATTCTTTTGTCCAAGTTTTGGCGCAGTACCGGCGCACCATTTCGCCACCTGAAGACCGCGTGCCAAACTCTTAGCCGTGCTTCCTTCCGTCGCCGCGGTGAATACCGCCACCCGCAGGGTGCTCGCCGTCGCCGTCGGGGGCCTCCTGCTGTGGCTGCTCATCGCCCTTCAACTGTTCGTCAACGTGGAACCGCTCAGCACGCACCGGACGGACGCCGTCATCATGCTCGGCGGCGCGGCGTCCGAACGACTGCCGGTGGCCCGCCAGTTCCAGGCCGAATTCCACGTTCCGGTCCTCGTGATCTCACACACGGACACGTTCGGCAATCGAGAGGCGGATGAGGCGTGCAATTCAGCCGCCTTCCCCAACGCGGCCGTCATTTGCTTCCGGCCCCCGGACCTGGACACCCGCGGCGAAGCACTGGCAATCTCCAACCTGGTCAAGGCCAACGGCTGGAAGTCCGTCACCGTAGTGACATCCAGCTATCACCTCACCCGTGCGGGGCGCCTGATTGGCCAGTGCACGACGGCGGACGTACAGATGGTTGCCTCTCATCCGGACCTGGATTTGGGCCAATGGTTGCGGCGGTTTGTGGTCGAAACCGGAGGATTGATCGATGCTTCCTTGCGGCCGGAATGCGCCAATCAGTGAGCGGAAATGTAACAATTGAACCTCAACCGGCTGAACTGGTCAGCCGGTTCGGGCATCTGACCCAGGCGAGGAGGACACGCTGGAACACTCTCCTGACGGCCGTCCCCCTCTGGTCGCCGCGCCACGTCACCTGCGCAGGCGGCGCATGCACGCCGAGATCGCAGACACCCTCCTAGTGCCCGGGGCGGAGCCAGTACCGTATAAGGAACCGTCGGCCGAGCAGGATGCCAGAACACAAGACGCCCCGGAGCGGGAGCCTACAGGCCCGGCCGCTGAAGCTGCGGCCCAGGCTGCCGCTATCCGGGAAAAAGAAGCCCAGCAGCTCATCCGGGCCGCATCATATCGGCGCAAGCGGCGTGTGGCGTTCTTGGCCATGCTCTTCGTTGTCATCGCGGTGCCGGCCATCGCGCTTGCCCTTTTCTTCGGCTGAACCCGGGCCAAAGACCTTACCAACCACTCGCACACCCTTGGGGAATGACCATGCACAGCATCATGCCGATCTTCGGAACCAGGCCGGAAGCCATCAAGATGGCACCGATCGTCAGCGCGCTCCAGGAGTCTCCACTCTTCCGCTGCATCGTGACGGTCACCGGGCAGCACCGCGAGATGCTGGACCAGGTCAATGAACTTTTCGGCATCGTTCCGGACCACGACCTCAACATCTTGCAGCAGGGGCAATCCCTCTCGGCCATCATGACGCGGACCATCGACGGTCTGGAGAAGCTCTTCGCCGGCACCCGGCCGGACGCCGTCGTCGTCCAGGGCGACACCACCACCTCCACCGCCGCGGCCATCGCAGCGTTCTACCACGGCATCCCTGTGATCCATGTCGAGGCCGGGCTGCGCAGCGGCGACCTGCTCTCGCCGTTTCCGGAGGAGGCCAACCGCAAGGTCACAAGCCAGATCACCCGCCTGCACCTGGCACCCACCTCCACTAGCCGGGAAAACCTGGAGAGGGAAGGCATCAGTCCGGAGGACATCGTGGTGACTGGCAACACCGTGATCGATGCCCTGCTCACCACGGTGGACAAGCAGCTCCCCTTCACGGACCCCCGGCTCGAAGACCTGGACGCGAGCGGCTGCCGGATCCTGCTGGTCACCACGCACCGGCGCGAAAACCAGGGCGAATCCATGCGCAACGTGGGCCGGGCGCTGGCCCGGATCGCCGACGCCGAGCCGGACCTTGTCATTGTGCTCCCCGCCCACAAGAACCCGGTGGTGCGCGAGGCCGTGCTTCCCGCGCTGGAAGGCAAGGCCAACGTCCTGGTGACGGAGCCGCTGGCCTACGGCGAATTCACCCGCCTCCTGTCCCGGGCGCACATCGTCCTCACCGACTCCGGCGGAGTGCAGGAGGAAGCGCCCAGCCTCGGCAAGCCCGTCTTGGTGATGCGGGAAAACACGGAGCGGCCCGAGGCCCTGGAGGCCGGGACCGTCAAGCTGATCGGCACGGACGAGGAGCGGATTGTTGCCGAGGTGACCCGCCTCCTGCACGATTCCGCGCACTTTGCCGCCATGGCAAACGCAGTGAACCCCTACGGCGATGGCAAGGCCGCAGCCCGCACGGTGGCGGCCATCGAGGAGTTGCTGGGCGTCGGCTACCGGACGGCGGAGTTCAGCGGGGCGTAGGCATCGCGCGTCGGCGGCCGAGCCGCCGGCGTCCGGCCTTCGATGTGAGTCAGGGAGGCCTTTCGTGAAACAATAGATGTTCAGCAGGCAAGGACGCGGGTTGCCAGCATGACGTTGTTCGACAGCGGATCTGGTACCCCGGATTCGACCCTGAACCGACGGCGACGCCAGGGGGGTGCAAGTGGACCGCCGGACCTTCCTCACGATCCCTCTTGCCATCGGCGCCGCCGCTCTGGCGGCGTGCACTCCGGATACGACCCCCGGCCCGCGGCCGCCGTCCGGCACGCCGAAACCGAAGCTTGCCCCGTCCCCGCGGAAATCGCCACTGCCGCGCCGGCCCATCCCTCCGTACGCGAGCAAGGGCATCGGCATGCCCCGGTTCGACGGGTTCGGCTTCAAAGAACTGGATTCCCTGAATCTCGACTGGTTCTACGACTGGGGCCCGGATTACCCGCCCCTCCGAGTGGCTTCGACCCAGGCCGCCGAATTTGTACCCATGGTCTGGGGACGGGGCTCCCTGGAACGGAAAGCCATTCAGCAGGTGCAGTCCGAGGTCCCGTGGACGGGCGCCCGGAATCTTCTCGGCTTCAACGAGCCCGATCACGAGGGCCAGGCTGACTTGTCCGTGGACACGGCCATCAGCCTCTGGCCCCAGCTTGAGCAGACGGGCCTCAGGCTGGGGTCTCCGGCGCCTGTGCAGGCGCTGGGTGACTGGCTCGAAGAATTTATGGACAAGGCCGACAAGAAGAACCTTCGCGTGGATTTTGTCGCCATGCACTGGTATGCGCCGCCCCGCACGGACTCGTTCCTCAACACGGTGCAAAAACTGCACGAACGCTACGGAAAACCAGTCTGGATCACCGAGTACGCCGTCGCCGACTGGAAAGCCACCGGATCCTCGCCCTCCCGATTCACGGAGAAGGAGATCCTGGCGTTCATAAAAGACACCGCCGCCGGACTCCGGAAGATGCCATACGTGGAGCGTTTCGCCTGGAAAACACGCGCCCACGGCGACCCCATCATGGGAGCCTCCGCCCTGTTCCGGAGCAATGGGTCACTGACCCCCACCGGCGAGCTGTACCGGTCCCTCTAGGACCTGTCTCCAACCAGGCTGCCCGTGCCGCCGGGTGCCCTGCTGGCCGCCGGCGCCGGAACGGCGCAGGCTGCCACGGCCCCCGCCGGAGTCCCGGCTGTCACCCTGCCCGCTGACACGCTCAAGGGCTTTGGCTGGGCGGGAAAGACGCCCTAGCGCTAACGCAAATCAATAGCCTCAAACTGAAGTGGCACTACACGTGGGACTCACACCCCAACGTCGCTACGGCCACGCCCTTTGTCCCCATTATCAAGAGTGCCCGGACCTTGCTGTAGCAGGATGCCATCGGCTACGTCACCCGCTACCTGGCCGAGACAAAGACCCAGCACCTCCTCGGCTTCAATGAACCCGACCACGATGCCGAAGCCAATATGTCCGTGGACCACGCCATTAGCCTGTGGCCCAGACTGCAGACAACCGGGCTACGGCTTGGGTCACCGGCTACCACAGGGCCCGCCAGCCCCTGGCTCGGGGACTTCATGACCAAGGCGAAGAACAAGGGACTGCGCGTCGACTTCATGACCACGCACCCCTACGCCTGGCCCCAAGCGGACGAGTTTTTGAGGAAGGTCACGGAACTGCATGAGCGGTATGGCAAGCCGATCTGGGTGACCCAGTATGCGGTGACTGACTGGAACGCCACTTCCACCCAGCCAAGCGTTTACTCCCGGGCCCAGACCGAGGGCTTCATGCGCGCCACCGTGGCCGGCCTGCGGGCCAGGCCGTTCGTTGAGCGCTTTGCCTGGAAAACCCGTCCGGCCCTGGATCCCAAAATGGGTTGCTCGGCCCTTTTCCACACGAACGGCTCCCTCACCACCACAGGCAAGCTCTCCGCGTCCCTGTGAGCCGCTGAGCGCCTCCTACTCTGGCCGGACACCCAGGTGTCCGGCCACAGTCCGCTAAGCGTCCTTTAATCAAGGGAAGGATCCCGCCAGAGCGTCTGCTCCGGCGGGATCCTTCCCTGTTGAACCTGTTGTATCAGCTGTGAGGCCGATGCGCCGCTAGTTGGCGGCGGCGAGCTCCAGCAGTTCGCTCTTGTGGCCAAGCGAGACGATGTCCCAGCCTGCCGCAGTCCACTTCTGGTGGTCAAGGACGTTGCGTCCGTCAAACATGCGCTTGTGAGACACAGCGGCAGCAAGCTCCGCGGGATCGACGTTTACGAATTCGTTCCATTCCGTCAGCAGCATGACCATGTCGGCCTCCGCCACGGCCGTCGCTAGGGAGTCAACGTAGTTCAGGCGGGGGTAGCGCTTGGCAGCGTTGGCGTTAGCGGCGGGGTCGTAGACGCTGACGTCGGCTCCGCTGTTGAAGAGCCTGGCGGCTACGTCCAGTGCCGGTGAGTCGCGGACGTCATCGCTGTTGGGCTTGAACGCGACGCCGAGGACGGCGACGCGCTTGCCTTCCAGCGCGCCCAGCAACGTCTCGGCGACGTGGACGGCGCGGTCACGACGGCGGAGGTTCACTTCGTCGACTTCGTTCAGGAAGCGCATGGTGCTGTCCAGACCGAGCTCAGATACCCGTGCCTGGAGCGCCCGGATGTCCTTGGGCAGGCAGCCACCGCCGAAGCCGATGCCGGCGTTGAGGAAGCGGCGGCCGATCCTGGCGTCGAGGCCGATTGCGTCGGCCAGGGTGCGGATGTTGCCGCCGACGGTCTCGGTGACCTCGGAGAAGGCGTTGATGAAGGAGATCTTGGTCGCCAGGAAGGCGTTCGCGGCTACCTTGACCAGTTCCGCAGTTTCGAAGTCCGTCGAGATGAACGGGGTTCCCCGGCTGATGGCGTCGGCGTAGACCTCGCGCAAAGTCGCTTCAGCTGAGGCGGAATCCACGCCGATGACCAGGCGGTCGGGGCGCAGGGTGTCCTCCACGGCGAAGCCCTCGCGCAGGAACTCGGGGTTCCATGCGAAGTTGACGGTGACGCCGTCCCGCGCTTCTTCGGCGACGACGCCCTTGAGGCGGCGTGCGGAGCCGACCGGAACGGTTGACTTTCCGACGATCAGGGAGTCCTTCGTGGCCGCACGGGCAATGGCGGCCACGGACGCGTCAACGTAGGTCATATCGGCAGCGTGCTCACCGGCGCGCTGCGGGGTGCCGACTGCGATGAAGTGGACATCACCGAAGGCGCCGGCTTCTTCGAACGAAGTGGTGAAGCGCAGGCGGCCGGATGCAGTGTGCTTGCGCAGGAGCTCCGGCAGGCCGGGCTCGTGGATGGGCAGTTCGCCTCGGCTGAGGCTGTCGATCTTTTCCTTGTCGACGTCGACGCCCAGGACCTCGAATCCGAGTTCCGCCATGCATGCCGCATGGGTCGCGCCGAGGTATCCCGTACCGATCACGGTTAGTCGTAATGTCACTAGTCCCCCAGTAGCCGCAGTAAATTTTGTTGTCTTGGGCGCAGATGGCGCAACCAAACGGGTCCACTATACAACGCAGGTGCACCACCACCGCCCGTGTAACGCCCGGAGTGACGCACAACACCCTTGGCCGCGCCAAGGTCGTGCAGCAGCAACAGACTCTCCCATTTCTGCGCGCTAACCGCTGGCTGACCGTGACGTTTCCACCAGAACCAATGGTTGGGCGGCGGGAGCCCGACCAACTGGCTGTTGGTCCCGCTGTTCAGGTACCGAGGTGTGCACCACGAACCATTCAGCGCCGGAGTCTTCCGGCGCCCAGCCGCGCCCCGGCGTCATCCTGTCGTAAAGTCCGCCGTCGCGATAGAACCGGCGGAGCGGGTTCCACGGTGAGGCCGAGTCCTGTGAAGTTACCGACAACGACTCACTCAGGGCCAAAGTTTGCACCTCTTCGTCCCGGCGCACGTCGACCACGACACCCGAAGCTGTCGTGACCGGGGTACCAATTTCGAGCTTGAAATCCAGAGAACCAAGTCCGGAAAAATCCCATCGGTAGTCCCACTCAGTGACCTGTCGCCTGATCCACTCATTACCGTCGAAAACTGCTCCCCATATCTGCTGTGAGCCACGACCGTCACGCTTGTGGTAGACGGCCATCGGCCGCCCATCGGGGAGGAATCCCAAACGAACGTTGTTGTTGATAAGCCCACAGCCGGGACCCACCGGGTCCACCACGATGCGGGCATCATCGACCAGGGGGTGGTCTAGCGGCTTTCCACCAGCATCGCTCCAGTTCACAAGATCCGCGCTGCGCGCATAGTTGACCGTGTGCGTAGTCTCAGCATCCGGAGAGTCACGCCACACCCAAAGCAAGTGCCAGCCACCATCCGGCCCCAGAATCGGTGCGTTGGTGTCTATATAGGCATTTCGCTTTCCCTTACCCTCGATGAGGGGGCGATCAGATACAGACTCGTACTTGGCGGCTTCGTCCTCCCAACGAAGGCAGACAAAGTCTCCGTCGCCGCTGGTTCCGTCACGGTACGTGAAGAGCAAATCTCCGACATTGTCCCGAAGAAACCTGGGGTAAGTGACTCTCTGTTCCTTCTCGGCTTGCGATAATACGTCGAGCCGACGCGTCTCCCGCGATGAATTGTGGAGTTCAACGATCCAGTATTGAAGCGGAGATGCGTGCATGTTGCCCGCGACATGAAGCCGCCCGGATTTGTCAAAACCCAGGTCAATATAGTTGTGGCTGTCCCAGCCGACGCTTGAATCGATCGACTGGAAACTCCAGTCCGAGCCCCCAATGGTTCTGTGGGCGATTGCGAGGCGCCTTGAATCGTCATAGTAGGCAAGGACAAGAGTGTCGCCGTGGCGCACGAGCGTAGGACGAATTGCTACGTCAGCCACAGCTGGACTGACGTCCTCGACGGACTCGACGGCCTGGCCCTGCCACTCGTCTCCGATGGTGAACCGCTCTTGGCGCCCAGGGTATAGATACATCTCCACGCATACAGTTCTACACGCTTGCTGCCCCGAACCCCGGCAAGGCCGCCCGGGTCGTGGCTTGGGAACTTGCTGAGCCTCCGGCGGGGCGAGCCGGCCCGTCCACGGCGGTGATGCGCCGCGGGAGACGACGGCGATCTTAGAACTCGAGCGAGCCACTAGCATTGTCCATGTTAGTGTCATTCGTGAAAATTGGATTGGATAACGCTCCGCATTGGCCAGACCCTGCTTGGGCATCCCGCGCCGACCACCCCATGAACTTGAACGGAATCTAAGTGCAAAGAAGCACGTGCATGTCACTCGGACGCGTCGAAGACCAAGACACTGAGCGTTCATGGCGACCGCCACGGCACGCCGTCGGGTAATTGCACATCCAAAGACGCCACAGTTCCAGGGCAATACCCAACAATAGATCCCGGCCAGGACCTACTGACTCACGGTCACGGGGCATATTGGCTCAGTAACAATCGTCCAAGCCAGCGCAAATCCGTTCCTTACGCTTGCCTCGAAGTATGAAAGAAGACAATTACCGATGGTATTAGGTGGAAATATTTGGTCACCGCCTTCGCAGGAGGCTGCCAATGAATATCGCGAATTCACGGCGAAAAAGTCATGCGATGATATTTTAAACCTCTATTCGGCACGATGCGAGAACGGAACGCTGGACTCCTCTGATAAATCCGGCCCTGTCGCTTCCGCGATATTGAACGCTGTTCAAAATGGCTCGAGTTTTAGCCTGGTTCGCATGAGTGATGGCGAAGGAAACTGCCTGTTCAACCTTGATAAATACCCGGCACTTCAGAAATACGCGCTCCGCCGCATTTCTTATATGCACTTCGGAGATGAGGCCGTCGTCGATGAAAATAGAGATGCATTTCTCAACTATATGCAAACCGCTATTCAGTCGGCTGACGTCATCGGCGTTCCGGAGGACGGGGCAATTTTGCGGGGATATCAAACCCCCGAGGAAAACCTAGACGTCCGCGCCGTCGTTGGGAACCGCGCTGCAGCATTAAGCGTGGCCGCACTGCACACAAATGATCAGACCACGGCCTCTGCTTGGACCAATCGCCACTTACTTGGACACTATGGAAAGATTTTTTCCGGTCAGCAAAGAGTTGGTGTGATCTCAAGCTATCCTGAATTGGGCGAATTGATGCGCCAGAATTTCGGGATCCAAGACGTGGTACAGCATCAGATACCACGTCAGGCCGTTTTCGTAAACGCCGCGGACCGAAAGAATTCTCGTCATTATCCTGAAGAATTCGACCAAATTGTCCAGAGTTTGGACCCTCAGCCCGGTATGCCCTATCTGGTCTCGGCTGGACTTCTCGCCAAATATTATTGTCACATCATCAAGCAACGAGGTGGCGTCGCCATCGATGCGGGGTCCGTCCCTGAAATTTGGCTCGGCATCCCGAATCGTGGTCTCTCTTCGGACTTTATTAAACGTTGGAAGTTGGTCTAAATCATTTAGCCTACAACATGCGGACTCTTCAGCACCGCGGGGAAAGCCAGTTTGAAGGCTCTTGCCATTCATTGTCGTGTATAGGTGGACAAGGTGCCTATGGGTTCTGTCAAGCCGTGATGGTTTAGAGCTGGCGGAAGATTGAACGGCAGACCTAGCGTTTGCGGTTCCGGCGGTTCCTGCGGATCTGGCGGTTGATGGCTTCTCGTGGTTCGTGGGGAATTGATTTCGTGTCCCAGCTAAAAAAATGGGGCCCGTGATCCTGCTGGGATGAGTGTGTCCAAGCATTCAACCAGGAACAGGGCCACGCGCCTTGACTGAGCCTACCGTTATGGCGTTCGACGCCGCCACCAGCATCTTCAACCCGCCCGACTACCACGTCATCTCCGAAACCGTGCTGGAGGATGGCCGCGTGCGCGGACAACGCTACGATGGGATCGTTCTTCTCGCTGCTGCAGAAGAACGACCGGGACCGTCACCGGTGGTTCAGCCGCCACGATCTCAGGCTGGCGATCACGACATGGAACCTGCTGACTCGTTTTCTTCGTCAGAACACCGTGATTTCAGAACTTCGATGGCGTTCATCACAGAGCTGATCTGCGGCCTCTTTCTCCGCGGCGGGACGTTGATGTTGACCTGCAGTGGTAACTGATGACCTAGATGCCCACCTAAGATGTGGAATCGACCGGCCTCGGTTTTGGTAGCACCATATGCCCTGATGCGATCGCCGCCAGCGTGCTCGGATTCACGGTCATCGTAAGGACGCCGCCGTAGTTGCTGACCGACCTCTTGCGGCAGGGCGCGACAAGTAGCCGCATTGTGTAGGAGCCGTTGAGCACAGTCGCCGTGCTCGGCGTCCAGTTCGGCATAGCCCACGGAAGGAGCTGCACCCTGGTGTCCACCGTGGGCGCTACCTGCTGGATGTAGGGGGTGTCCGCTTCGGCATAAATCGCGTATACCCTCCCATCAGGTGTCCCAAAGACCGCTGAGTGCCCGATCGAGTTTGCGCCTATGACTGTGTAGCTGAACGTTGAACCGGTCCTCTTGTACAGCCGGACCTCACTGTCAGGCGCGGGGAATCGTACTGCGCCGTAGGAATTGCCAGCCGTATCCACGCATGCGCCCGCGACGCCTATCCCGACCCCGCCCGTGAGCACTTTCACCGCGGCATTGGCGGGCGTTACTGGGAGAGCGACTGGGGTTCCGGTGCCGTCTCGCCAAGTCCCACCTTTGTCGTCGCTGTAAAGATAACAGAGGTCGTGGTTAGACTCAAGGTGGATAGTGCTGCGCCAAGTCCACCACAAATGTATGCGACCGGTCGATTCGTCATGGACAATCCGCGACGGATAGGCCGACATATCTTCCCTACCGGACCAATCGTGACCTTTTAGGATCACGCCCACCCGCGTCCATGTTTTGGTGCCCGCGGAATACCGATTGAGTATGAGGTCGCCGTCCGAGCTTGTCCCGGCACGGTAGAAGAAAAGCAGGTTGCCGTCGACGGTTTTCACAAACCGCGGGTATGTGACCTCGGTTTCGTCGGACCCGACCATGCCCGGGGCTTCCCAGGCTGCAATATCCTTGGGAACGGTGGTCCGGATGTAGTTCAGCGGCACCCGATGGTGATTGCCCGAGATGTGCACATACCCCTGGCCGTCCACCACCATCGCCAGCTGGTTGTGCTCGTCCCTCGGGGCCGGGGCCCTGAGCGGGTTTCCGGGCAAAGACCCTAAGTTGAAGACTTCCCAGACTGCGTCCCCATCTTGCATTTTGGCAACGTAGGGGTTCATATCCGCACCCCAGAAGACGGCATAGATCCAGCCGCCGGGTGCGCAGACGATGGAGTACTGAGCCGTCGGGGACCCATTGATCGGGACCATATCGGTTAGCGGGATTGGGAACTGGTTGAACCGCATGATTGGCGAACCCACCGTAGCCGCCCGCGCGTCGGGGGCTACCGTCTCCTTAGAGGCGCATGCGGCGCCGAGCGAAACAATCCCAGCGGCCGTGATAATCAGGACGGAGCGGCGGCCAATTGCCATGGACTCAGTATCGCATGGGCGTGTGACTGATGCACAGACGCCTGCCCCTGTCGACTTAGCGATCTTTCTGCGGCGGCGAGTCGAATCATGAGCGTCTGGTGTTGGCGAGAAGGTAGTCTCGCGATAAAGAGGCCGCGGCAGATTCCCGGGGCTCGTGCCTTCGCCATTGCGGCGGTCGATGTCGCTGCGGGCCGCGGTTCCGTGAGGCTTCAGGTCCAGACCGATGAAGTCCAGGGCGCGGTTCAGTTGTCGTTTCGCCTAAAGCTCGAACCAGTGCGGGACCCATATATCTGTGTGTGGGACTGCCCCCGGTTCCGTTGAATCCTTGACCTAGCGAGCGAGTGCTCGTTGCAGGATGCTGACCATGCCCACGGCTGACATGGGGCGGAGTTCTGGCAGGATGCTATTGATTTGGCCCGCAAGGGCTAGGCGCCGCTGCCGCCGAAGACCCAGCTGACCGCGGTCCCAGCGGCAGTAGAGTCAGCGGAGATGGGGGAGCTGAAGAAGCGCACCGGTAGTTGGAGCAGGAAAATGAGATTCTGAGCCGAGCTGCCGCCTAATTGGCTAGGGACACCAAACCGAAATGATCTACCCACTGGTCCCGGATCGTGCCGCCGACGATGTCCCATTGCGGTGACCTGCAAGGTTTTGAAGTTCAGCAAGTAAGGCTGCAACCTGTTGAGGGCCAGCCCAGTGACAGAATGGGACTGGGTCGATGCGCACCTGGTCAACGCCGCCATGGACATTCACGCCGACGATCGCGCCTTCGCGTACCGGTTCATCGCCGACGAGCTCCCTAAGAAGGGCATCCCGGCGGGTGAGCACAGGGTCCATCGTTTTTTCGAAGAAGCGGGGGCCTCGATCTAGCGGAGCTACCACCACAGGCGACGGCAAAGACGGCTAGGAAACTCACGCCGATCGATTGCCAAACATTCAACCGGAGGGCGCTCACAGCGGCCTAAGACCCAACAGGAGCCAGGGCAGTCCCGACAGTGATATTCATGTCGCCGGACCGCTGAAGCTTGTCTGGTCGAAGCCCTCGGCGTTTCTGCGATGAATGAGAGTATGAACTGGTCCCCGAAAGTTGGACTGGTTGGTAAGAGCCTAGGCTGCGAGGGCCTGAGCACGGTATTGCGCCGGGCTCAGGCCCTTGAGCTTTGTTGAGATTCTTTCGGTGTTGTACCAGCGGATGTATTCGTGCAGTGGCTCTGCCAGTGCGTCGGTGCTGATGAACCGGACATGGTGGAAGAGCTCTTCCTTGAGGTGGCCGAAGAAGTTCTCCATCACCGCGTTGTCGTAGCAGTTGCCCTTGCGGGACATCGATTGAACCGCACCGGCATCCTCCAGAAGGACGCGCCAGGAGACGTGCCGGTACTGAAAGCCCTGATCAGAATGCACCAGCGGTTGCTGTCCGTCCTTGAGCGTGGTCAGGGCCGCGCGCAGCGACGTGTTGGTCAGTACCAGGTTCGGGGTTGAACTGATGGTGTGGGAGATGATCTGCCGGTCGAAGAGGTCCATGACCGGTGAGAGGTAGAGCTTCCGGTCGCCGACGCTGAACTCGGTCACATCCGTCACCCATTTCTGGTTCGGTGCAGCAGCATCGAACTCGCGGTTCAGCAGGTTCGGGGCAATCCTGCCCTGCTCGCCCTGGTAGGAGTTGTACCGCTTCCTCCGCCGGACCTTGCAGACCAGCCGCAGCGCACGCATGAGTTTCAGTACGGTCTTCTTCGCGATCGTCCACCCCTGCTTGGCCAGCTCGGTATGGATGCGGCGGTGCCCGTAGCGGCCATGGTTCTGCTCAAAGATCTCCGTGACTGCGTCCTTGAGTGCCGCCTGCGGATCGGGGGCCTGAAGGCGGGCCTGGTGATAGAAGAACGTGGACCGGGCCAGACCGGCGACCTGCAGCAGAACCGGGAGGCGGAAGTCAGCCTTGAGGGCGATGAGGGCCTGGACCTTCACCGTCGTTCTTGTGCCCTCAAGGCCCGTAATTTTCCCAGGTAGGCCACTTCCGCCCGCAACCGTTCGTTCTCCCGGCGCAGCCGTTCCAGCTCGGGCAGCTCCGCCGGCGGCGGGGCATCGGGCTTCCTGGGTCTGCCTTTAGGCTTCGGGCGCAAGGCATCCGCGCCCTCACGACGATAGGCAGCTGCCCAGTTTTTCAGTAAGCCGGACGAGGACAAGCCAGCCTCCGCCGCGAGATCCTGGGCAGTCTCGCCCGCGATGAACCGTTCGACCAAGGCGAGCTTGAATTCGAACGAGTACACCGGTTTCGTCGGCTTGGCCACCAGCGCTCCTCGACCATGGATTCTCCACCGCAGATAGAGAAGCTGCACCGGCGAATGAGACACACCCAGGAGCCGCGCAACCGCTTTATCCGCGATGCCCTTCTCAAACCACGCTACAGCGGCCTCGCGCTGCTCTTCGGATAACGGACTACGCACACACATAAAACTGCTCCCCGGGAATCGGAACTGAATTTCTCAGTCCAACTTCCGGGGAGCAGTTCAGTACCCCGAGGGACATTTTTTTCGAAGCCATGAAGGTCCCGTGCGTGGCCTGCTCCACCCGCCGGCTGCGGAACATGCTCGTCTTCGCTGTCATTTCTTCCGGCCGCGCCCCAACGGAGACCGCCGCCGCTCAGAAGTCTCGTGGTGGCTAGTCCAGCGCGTCCTGCCCCTGGTTGCAATCAGACGTCCGGACGTAAACACGCTTCCGACCATGGATGACCACCATCGTCGATCTGGACACCGGCCAGATTCTCGGGCGGGGTCGACGGCCGCTACCACAGGCACGTCGGCGAGTGGCTCGTCAAACGCCCGCTGGAATGGCGCCTCGGCGCGCAGGTATTGGCGATCGACCCGTCGGTCGCTTTCCGGGAGGCCCTGCGGAATGAGGTGTCCAGCACCGCCGTGTAGGGCGACGCCCACGACCCGGCCCAAATTGGCGACAATGTGCTCACGGGAGTCCGCCAGCGCCTGACCCAGGAAGCCAAAAGCCGGCCCGGACACACTTCCAACCCGGTCCGGGCCAACCGAAGGCTGCTGCGCCGGGGCGGTGAGACACTCTCCGACCGCGTCACTTATGCTCAGCCAGCGACTTGAACTCGACGACCCGGCCCACAAGTTGCAGGCCGGTGTGGAAGACCAAGGACCGGCGCGGACCCTCCTGCGCACCGGTTCGCTCCATGCCGCCAGGGCCGCGAATACCAGGCTGGGGAACTCTTCGCCCCGCGCGAAACGAACTAGGCTCTGGCACCGGCACAATAACGGCGAAGGCAAACGCGGTCAATACCGCCATAAAACACCTGGAACGAACAGGACGGGGATCCGTAGATAGCCGGAACTATACGATCCGCGCTGTGCTCAGAAGGGACGCCTGCAGAGACTGAACGTCCACCGCACAGCTGACGCCCAACGGCAAACCCAGTGGGTGCCGACATGAAACGGCTATTGCACTGCAGTGTCAGATCGTCGGGTCAACACTATCTGGGCGCACTGACCAGACCCCCACCGATCTCGTCGTCAGAAGAGTCCTTGCCCCGTGAGTCGGTCCGCGCCGCCCAGGGCGCAATTGACTGGATGAGCCTAAGATACTCTTCCTGGTGCGCGGAAACTGGACGTCGCAGTTCAACCTGCGCCGGCTGCCCCTTGAAGTCAGACCACTGGGCGAACTTCAAGCTGACCGCATCGACAAAATCTGTCTTCGACGAGCACACTGTCACAGAATCCATATCCGGGTCGATTCCTTCGACCTGAGTAGCAATGGTGGGAACACCCACGGCCCGATACATGTGCAACTTCATGGGGTTCATGAAGTTGGAAACGTGGTCCGGCACATGTGGCATTATCGCCACCTGTGCAGAGGCGAGCAAGGAAAGCGAGAATCGCTCTGTCTGCGGTCCGTGATACAAGACATTATTGAGCTTCAAAATTTCGAAAAATCCAGCCGGCGCTCTATCTGCCGCCCCGACCAAGTGTACGACAATTTTCTCGCTTATCTCCGCAGTGGAGCGAATCGCGTCCCAATCGATTCGGTCGTTCATATTGCCGCTGTACACGACGTTGAACTCGCCAATTCCTCCCTGACCGCCAGCGATGCTCTTCATTCCAGCCGGAGGAGCGTACCAGTTGGGAATAATGCGCGTGGTGACATCACTCGGAATGATATCTGCGCCCGTGAAATATTCCATATTCACGGCCGAGTTGAATACTGCAGCGTCCACATTGGTCAGCATAGTGTTGTACTGCAGCGCAATCTGGCGGCCGCGATCAGTATTGAGGTTGCTCCAGGAAAGCTGATTGTCAACAACATCAACAATCTTAGTATACGGCGACAAAAGATCCTGAAGCTTTTCGTAGAATCTAATAAACGGGAAAAGGATAACCACCGTATTAACCGGCAACATCGATCGATTAGTCAGGTACTGGAACACCCGGCGCTCCAAATCCGCACTAGAACTAAAGTCGATCATGTCATAGCTGACCCCATCTGCGTCAACATACACATTATCAATCTTGCGACTTGCAGCCGCCAGTACATTTCCTGCATCGGACATGTGGCTGGAGGAGCGCTTTGCGTATTCCTCGCCATTCCTTTCATGCCACAATTCTAAGACGCGAACATCATGGCCCGGATAGCGGTTCTTATACGACCGCGCGACCTGGTCGATGCGCCGGCCATATATACCGGCGTCGTGTTGTTTCCAAAGAAGAAGGATCGTGGGGCGAGTGGCGGTGTCAGCGTCGCGTTCTTTCCAGAGGACGGAATTGGCGAATACCTCGGCCGCACGCGGCTGCTTTGACGCCTCAACCTCGGCCGAGGCAAAGCCTCCATACGCACCAGCCAGCGTAAACTGCGAGGGCAGGGCGATCTCGCCCCTAAAGGCCAGAGCATCAACGACCTTCTGCGGGAAACTGACCTCATCGAAGGCGAAGACACCAGGCGTGTCCACTAGGTCCGCCACGCTCGGGCCGTTCGGTACCAGCACCGGGCGCTTGACTGCCAGTCCGTCCCCGATCTTGGAAGTAATCTGATACCTTGTCACTTCCTCATCCTGGCCGTCGAGGGAAGGGAAGCCCGTGAGCACTAGATCCATACGTGACAGCTCGGAATACAGTTGAGCCGCCGGGACGATTCCCTTTAGTTCGACGCCGTGCGCTAGTAGCTCTTTCTTCAGAGTTTCAGGCTGCACGTCCCCGTAAACGTGGAACTTAAGGTTCTGCTTATAGCGCCAGTTAATTACGGCAATCGACTTGGCTGCCGCAAGTATATTTTTGTGAGATCTCACTGTTCCGATGAAGCCAATATGCTTTGCGGAAATATCTGAGGATTCCGCTGACAAATCTATCTCGGGCGCTTCCGCAGGCGGCGTTGCAGGGGCTTCAGTCCGAGCGTGGCGCACAATTTTGCCGCCGTACGACTCCTGGAGCGTAATACTTGCCACGGTTCGAGCCTGAACGCGGTTTTGATAGTACTTGCTTTGTCCCAGTCCGGATGCGCCATAAATTTTCATTCGCGACGGAGTGGATTCTGAAAAATGGTCGTCGTTGTCGTCCAAGTCAAGAATCAGCTTTGCGTCGTCGGCCGCAATCTGTGATGCTAATTCAAAATTCGGGAGACGCGGCTTGCAGATCCACACTGTCGGAAAACTAACACCCATCGCGCGAAGCATTCGGTGATAGCGTGCTCGGTCACCCCAGGGAATAGTCAGAAGGGGGACATCATTCTCAGCCAGAGGTTTCCAAAGGCGACCACCGAACTCCCCGAACAAATACGTTACAACGGCCGCAGGTCGAGTGGTATGGGCAATATCGTAGAGCACTTTAGCTCGTCCGATCGGATTATGGGCGCCGTCCCAGGATGTGATCGCGACTGCGTCACTTTGTTGGGAAATTTTGGCAATACGATCAAGTTGGCGGAAGACGCTGAGATCCGAGACCGGGTGTTCGGCGTATTCGTGATGAATCTTATGAAGTTTCTGGCCGCTAAGGGCAAACAACTCGACCTTGGCGCCTACCGCCGCACCATCAATCTGGAACTGAAATCCTGTCTTCCCGGTCACCCCCAGGGCAACTTCAACGTCCGGCCGCTGAGTGGGCCATTCAACGAGGGTGGCGGGACGGCCGTCCACCACGAGAACAGGCGTGACATCCCGAGTCGGCGAGTAGAGCCAGCCGGTAACGCGTCGCCCCTCAACCTTGTTGATGCGGCCGTGGGCGATGCCTAGATCCGTGAGTGGCTTTGATGTTTTGACCGCGCGCGGGTCGTTTCTTGCCGACGACATGTTTGGTGGCGTTCCCTGTTCTTTGGACGTTAACGAACCGCCCCATGATAACAAGATGCGCGGTCCGCCCCACGTTCCTGACATGTGCGTTGACACACAACGGTCTCGTCACTTCAGTTAAGCGCCGTACCCAGCCGGCCCGCACGTCGGCGGAACAGCGCCAACCGGGCGCCCCCCAGATAATGTCCCACCGGCGTCAGGGTTCAGGCAGGCCGCGCAGATTGCCAGGTTCCCTTCCCAGATACCGGGAATCTGGTGGTCCGATGATTCTTCTGGCCGGTTATCGATTCTGACCGGCACGTGATAAGCGCATTGCGATCACCGGGACCGTGCACGGTTTACGGGCTCTTCGTGGTTCGTGGGGAAATGATTCCGTGTCGTAGCTAAAAAAGGGGCCCGTGGCCCTGCTGGGATGAGTGTGTCTAGCATTCGACCAGGAACAGGACCACGAGCCTTGACTGAGCCTACCGTTGTGGCGTTCGACGCTGCCACCAGCATCTTCAACCTGCCCGACTACCGCGTCATCTCCGCCACCGTGGTGGCTGATGGCCGGCGCCAGATCATCGTTGAAACAGACCAGCCACCGGGCCGCCCGAGCTGCGGTGTTGTCGCGACGCGGCGGAAGGAACGTCGCTTCCAGCGGATCCGGGACATCCCTGTCGCCGGCGCCTTAGAGGTGCTCTGGTCTAAGTGCCGCTGGCATTGCGAGGAACGGGCCTGCCCGCGGCTCTCGTTCTTTGAATCCACCGCCCAGGTCCCGCGCCGTGCCCGTTCCACCGGACGGCTCCGGGACCACGTCGTCGATGCGGTCATCAGTTCCGGCCGGGCCGTGTCCGAGACCGCCGCGGCGTTCGCGGTGTCCTGGTGGATGGTCCGTGCCGCGCTGACCGAAGCCTGCCTTCTCACGCTACCGGACGTGGATGACGACCATCGTGGACCCGGACACCGGCCAGGTCCTGGGCGTAGTCGACGGCCGGGACCACAGGGGCGCCGGTGACTGGCTCTTCGCCTGCCCGCTGGCCTGGCGGCGGGGGGGGCGGGGGGGCAGGTCGTCGCGATCGACCCGACGGCAGCGTTCCGAAAAGCGTTGAGGATGCGGCTCCCACGTACCGCTGTCGCAGTCGATCACTTCCACCTCATCTCCCTGGCCAACGAGGCAATGACCGACACCCGCCAGAACCTGTCCCAGCAGGTCGAGGGCCGCCGCGGCCGCGGCGTCGACAAGGCATGGGCCCACCGGATACTGCTCCTGCGCGTCGGCGACACGCTCACCGACAAGGCGGCGCACCGGCTGGAGGAGGTCTTCGCCGCAGACGACCAGACCGGCAAGCTCCAGGCCGTGTGGAAAGCCAAAGAACAGCTCAGGCCGCTACTGCGCACCAACTCCCTGGCCGACGCCGCAGCCGCGAAAAGAGGACCTCAAGGTGCTCGTGGACGCCGCAGGACGGCCGGAAACCAACAATCTCTACCGCACGATCTGCCGATGGTGGAACGAGATCGAAGTCCTCATCGTCACCGGCGCCACCAGAAGCAAGAGCGAGGCCAACAACACCGGCATCAAGCACATCAAACGCACCGCCTGCGGCTACCGAAACGCGGGGAACTACAAAACGATTATCCTCATGAGAACTGCCGCCCGGACGGCGGCATGACACTCATCCGGGAATCCCGTTCCCCAACAAACCTTGAAGAGCCGGTCTACTGCGGGTTCTCGTGGATTACAGCAGAATGCCGTCCTTCGCCGACGCACCCTCAGCCGGGGCACAGACCTTGAGATCATGCGCCTCGTAGCCTCCAGCATTAGATGGACATCGACTTTACAGGCCTAAGGACGTTGTCGTTGGCACTCGCCTCGGCGGTGACCGGACGGCAGCCGCGGTCTCCGTCGAATGCCGCCGGCGCTCCCGTCAGGTGATGGGGTGGTCCGCCCGATGTCGCCGCCGATCTCCCCTCCGTCACACCCAAATGGATGCGAACGGTGATGTCCGTCCTGGCCGCAAACGTCATGCCCGGCGCGCCGGCCTAGCTGATCTCTACCTTGCGCCCGTAGCGTAGTGCGCCGACAAGTTTAGGTACTCGTCGTGAAGCTCCTTCAAATAAGCTCGGTCCGCCAGGCCGCAGAACCCGTCACGGAACCGCTGTCGAAATAACCGGGCATCCTCCCGTCTGAAATGGCTCGCCTCACGCTCGGAACGGCGGAAAACCTTTTCGGAGTCATTCTCGACGAGAACGCATTCAGGTGCATAAACGAACCTATCCTGCGCACGAGCGATTACGGTAAGCTCGTTGTCAGCCCGGTGGGATTGGTAGCCTCCGTAGAGAATTTCGTCACCGTAGAGGCTGTAGGCCCAGGATTTTTCCACCATCCCAAAGGCCGCAACCCTGCCATGCCACTTGCCACAGTTGAAAGCCAGCAAAGACTTCTTCTCCTGACGGATTCGGTCATAAGCGCTAAGCAACCAGCCGTCTCCAGGCCACGCATCTTGCGCTAAGTACACAATATATTGTGCAGAACTCCGCCGTGCAACCTGGTTGAGCGTGGGGATAAAACCTTGTCGACCGGTGTCGACCGCCAGTACAAAATCAGCGGGCAAGCCGGACCTTTCTATGAGCAGCCTCGCCGCCCGGCGTCCGGCGTCAAGATCTATACAAGGCATAACCACACATACGTCTTTAGTGAAAAGAAACGAGTCACCACGATGTAGATCGGGGGTAGAAAGGATATGTAGCGACTCATTGGACGGATCGAGTTGTGTAGCGCTGGAGGCTGTACTGCTAACGTCAACCAGCAGGAAGTCAATTTCAACCCTGTATTCAAGAGCTCTATTTTGCCCGAGCACTTCTTTTCTTAAGGCTGAGGTCAAAGCAAACAAATTTAGCCAGCTCCGACCCAAAGGGCGCTCTCCAGATAGGCAACCAGCGTTTGCATACACCGCTTCGGCAACCCCGTCGGCCAAGCCTGTATATGCACTCTCGAGCCACTTGGCCCCGGGAAATGTTCCAGCTTTCACAATAAGTGAATATTTAGCTTTGGTGGCACCGAGTATCTCGCCAATAGATGTTTCCATTGAAGACGCTTCATTACCCTTAATCAACACCACAATACCGATGGCAACGCTTGCTCTTCTGGATAACAACCGAGCGGTCTGACCAGCTTCTTCTAGCGACTCCGCCACAACAATAACGAGTACCGTCTCAGCAGGAATGCGTTCCCTCGGAAGCTCAGATTCGGTGGAGGCAACGACTATTGGTGATTTCTCCTCCCCCTGGAGCTGACGACCAAAACAGCCCAGGTTGAAATCGATGTGCGTCCCGAGTTCAGGTGTAGATTCCCTGGCTGCAGCGTATAGCAGAACGGCATCCTCTCGGCGTCCCTCCTGCAGGGCAAGGTTAGCTAAAGCGAACGATGACGTTGGATCTTTCATACCGGAGATGATCTCACACCGGCCGCCGGCGTCGGTATTCTTCTCCACCGGACGTGGTGACACAAGCAAGACTGCGGAAGATCATGGTTCTCGGCGTCGAAGCGCGGGCAGGCGGTGCAAACGAGGCTAAAAGTTCCAGCCATCGATGGATGCAGAGATAGCATCTGGCACTTCAGCGTCCAACTCGTGGCTGCGGACCCTGCTACGGCCTTCGGCGAGGGAACTCGCATGTGGCTCCCCCGTGCCGCTGTCAGCATCTGCCACTTCCGTTCGTTGAACAGGATGGGCCACCGATAGGTTCGCCACCGGCCCTGACAACAAACCCAGAGAGGGCACCTTCGCCCCCTGTCCGATCGGGCAAGGAACCGGCGCGAGCGCCGGAGCCCACGACCCCGAGTTGACAATCAGGCTCGCGATCTGGCCCATAATGGCAAAATACGTCAATGACTGTAGACGCCCTTGGAGCGAGGCCGAACGACCGTATGTCTATGCGCCAAGCTCTGTACACGTGCAGGAACGCCCTAGTGCCAGGGCTCCGATTCTGCTTACGGCAACATAAGTCTGGATGGACGTGATGCGCGCCTACTCGATAACCAACGGGGGCGCTTCGTCACGAAGTCTTCTCTGCTCAAAGTACTCAGCGTACAGAGGATCTAGGTCATGCTGTTCTACTAGGCCTTCGAAACCCTCTTTGAATCGTTTTTTAAACAATTTCTTGTCGACTTCCGTGAAGTTCGCGGCGTCGTTCTCAGCACGGTGGAAATCTTTTTTAGCATCATTCTCAATAAGCACGGCGGCGGGGCAATAAACATAAACTTTCCTCGCTCGCGCAATGACGGTGATCTCGTTATCTGCCCGGTGCGACCTGTAACCTTCGAACAATATCTGGTCACCGTACAATGAGTACGTCCAGCTCCTATCGACCATTCCGAAGGCGGCAACTCGCCCGTGCCACTTACCGCAATTGAATGCCAATAGCTTGGACCCGCTATCGCTCAAGGCGGAGGAAGCGGCTACTAGCCAGTCTTCGCCGGGGAATGCGTCTTCGGCCAGATATACAACATAGTCGGCCTCCGTGCGACGAGCCGCAACGTTTAGAGTCCGAATAAATCCTTTCCGGCGGGAGTCGATAGCGACGACAAAATCCGCCTCTACACCAGCTCGAGACTGGAGCAGTTTTGCGGCCCGAATTCCGGCCTCACGGTCAATGCAAGGCATTATCACGCTAATCCGACGATGAAAACGCGGATCCCCGGGTCCTTCTAGGTCCCGAACGTCGACCACATGTATCTCGCTATCCTCAGTGTCACCGTCCCGCCCATCTGCGTCCGGAGAGTGAGCCAGGACGCCCTCCACCATTAGCAGGTCACGCGCAACCGGTAAGTCCTCTTTCAGCACCGGATCTTGGTTCAAATACCGTTCATAGTCCAGACGTGCGCCAAAGACATGCATCCAACGCTCGCGGCTCTGGACTTTGAGGCCGGTTTGAGCCCGCACAAGCGTCACCCCCTGATTCACGACGGACGCGTAGGCTTTCCGAACCCATTCCCGGCTGGGAAGCGCATCGCTAGACGTGACAAGTACGTACTTCGCCTTGGACTGCGAAAGGATTCGGCTTAGCGCCATTTTGGCCGGCGCTCTCCCGTCCTCCTCCACAATGAGGATAGTCGCCACGGGAAAATCTGCGCGCTGCTCAATGAGACGCGACGTTGCGGCCCCCTCTTCGGCCGAATGCGCTAGTACGAATGCGACGACGTCTCCATGAGGCACTTGTTCACGAGTCGGCAAGGCATCCGTGTAAACCGCCATAACCTGACTGGATTCGTTCTGAGAACTCCCTGGTCCTGGTGAGAGCGGTTCAACCACATTGCGCATTCGCTTATATGCCTCACCGAACTCGACTGATATGGGATAGGGAGCGTCCCTTTGGTCCTCCAGCCGGACTTTCGCGATCTCCACGTTGGCCCTTGCAGCCGCGTATGAGAATTGCCGCAGGTAGAGTCGGCGTGCGGCCTCTGTCATGATTCTTGTGGCCGTGGGATCGTCGAAAACATTCCTTACGGCCGCGAGCATTCCGTCCCAGTCGCCAAAATCAACCAGGGAAAGATAATTCTGGCGACCAAGATCTCCCAAGTCGGAGATGTTATTAGCGATGACTGGCGTGCGCATTGCGAAAGCGTCAGTGGCCTTGTAGGGGAACTGGTAGTGACTGGCGGGCACAGCCGGGTTCAGCCATAGAATGACTAAGTCTGCTGCCAGGTTGACCCTCGCCATTCCTTCACGGTCTTGTGAAGGTAGGCTGACTATTCTATCGCCGAACCTACTGATGAGCGCCTTCTGATCAGGCGTGACCCGCGATCCTATGAACAGCAACTTATACCGAGGGTCCGCGAGTCGCTCGATAAGTTCGACTAACTCATATATGCCCTTATGTTTACGAATGAGGCCGCCGAATAGGATGACCCGGTCTTCCTTGGCGAACCCAAGCTCGCGACGTACCTCCTCGCGATCGAATCGATCAGGATCGTAGACTTCCTCGTCCTTCAAGTTCCGCATGTACATTGAAGAATTGCCATAGTGGTCATCGAGGCCACGGTTATGGGTCATGAGGACCGGCGCACGTTTGGCAAGGGGATCAAGCAGGCGGGACCATGCTAATGAATACGGATTGAGTAATTCATTATCAGCGAGATTGAAATCTTGGAAATCCATCTCGGCATGCGTGTCACCTATTCGTGGTGAGCCAACCACGGTCTCGAGGTCATTGATTTCGAGAATAAACGGAATGTTTTTCTTCTCGTTAATTAGCATCGCAAGACCGAAACTAGGGAGTCTTGGTTTTACCACATACATCAGATCGCCAGTAACTGCTTCCATTGCAGCTTCCATAGCATGGAAGAAACTAGGAAAGTCACTCCCCATAAAGTATTTCGTGACAAAGGGCGGATTGGCTCCCTTCAGCGGCCCAAAAACGCCTTCGCCAAAGAAATCAAAAGCAATAAGCTCAACTTCATGGGTTTTGGATAGAGCCTCCGCCACAGCATAAGGCTTGGAAAAGTGGTTCCTGCAGCGGTCCCAGACGATCACAGAAATTTTCTTTTTCCGGGGAACCAGTGGAAGTCCCGTCTTAAAATAAGATTGGACCGTTTGTTTAATCCGAGCCGGGCTAAGAGCATCCTCTCTATTCATACTCGTAATCTGATTTAGCTTGGCATCCCGTAAGTAAAGAGCGGCGATTACAGGCACATGCAATGGATCCCGCAGCCACGTGTACTTCAATACCAAGTCGTAGTCCTGACGACGTCGCAGCGATTCATCAAAACCTCCGAAAACTTTATATAGTTCACGACGGTGAGCAAAAGTATTCAGGTCAATGTAGGGTTTTAGAAGAAGCGACTCGTGATCAAACTCGGGGCGGCGATATGATCGCAATTTGATCGTTTCATCGGCACGGACGTGATAATCGACGAAGTCCATATACACTGCTGAGCGCCCTGGGTTCATCGCAAAAGTCTTGACCACAACACTCAGATAACGCGGATTCCAGAGGTTGTCGGTATCCAGATACGCGATTATGGCACCCGTCGAGACAGCTAGTCCGACATTGCGCGCTGCTCCGGCCCCCGAATTGTCTTGATAGACATAGTGGATTCGATCGTCACTAAAACTCTCAACCACCGAGCGAGTAGCATCGGTGCTACCGTCGTCAACAATTATCAGTTCAATGTGCCTGTAATCTTGGTTCAGGACGGATTCAATGCTGTCTGCAATTATGTCGGCCCTATTATAGGTCGGCATAATCACAGACACTTTCTGGTTCCCCGAGACTTCTCTATTGAGTTGAGACTGCCCGAGAATCTTGTCGATGGTCGTCTCACTGCGATCGACCGCCTTGCGGTGCTCAGCCCGAAAGTTGACTGCGTCCATCAAGAGTGCGAGACGCTGCCAGTAGACTCCAGACTGCTGCACTGACTGCTCGAACCTATCTAGGCCCGGACCCCGCCATCCCCTAGCCGCCATAAGTTTCAAATTGAACTCCACAGCATCGCGGAGGGCGGGGAGCCGGCGCATTGCCTCTGCGTACAGCACTCCGGCGTGATCCAAGTGACCTTGACGGTGGGCAATGTTTGCAGCTTCTAGTCCGTCGTTATCTGCGAAATCACTCATCAAATCGTTTGTCCTGTACTTGTAGGAAAATTAGTCTCAAACCAACAGTGCACGGCGCGCCAGGGCGTTTAGATCTCGAGGTCAATAATCCTGGCCTGGCTCTTACATTTGCAATCGACATCCGAGCCGCCGTCAGACTACACCCAGGCCAACGTGAAGGCTCTCGATATTCCGTCCTGCACCCAACGAATGAAACCGAAGGGCCTCAGAGGAACCCAGGTCTTACGGGTAGACAACCTATCGAGGAACTCATCACGGGTGCCCTGCAGCACAGAGTTCGCGCGGGCGAACAATGTCGGTCAATGTGAGGACTTGTCGCCAGATCCTTGTCAAACTCGGTCTGCTGCGCCGTTGACCTGACGAAGTACTCTCGTGTACCGCCAAGACCGCGAGCTCTTGATGGATTTCAGCTCTGCACCCAGAGTTTCAACTTGTTTTTCCAGAGTGCGTAGATGGGTCTTCGACTGTTTCTGTTCGACCCGCAGTTCCCTAGCCGCGCTACGATGCTGATCCCGGACGGCGCGAAGCCATTCGAGCTTTCCAGCTTGCTCTTCTAGTTCGCGTTCGAGTTGTTGGATTTTGGTTTTGCGGTAGTCCCGGCCCTTGCGCATTTCATGGATCTTGGCCATCAGTGACCGTTTTTCCAGAAGCGCCCTCTCAAGCTCTTCCTGCGTGCGGTGAAGCTGAGGGATTAGGAGGGCGTTCTCTTTTTTGATGCGGTCTAGCTCTTTCTTCTGATCTCGATTATTTGCCCTCAATTTTACGTATTCTGCGCGATCCTTTATCAATCTACTGCGAGAGGTCAAAAATTTTGCAATTAGATCCGGGTGGGATGGCTTTTCTATAGCTCCGACACTTGCAACTTCAAGTTGATCAACAAGAACTTTCGGCCCAGGGAGATCCAAGAGGTGAATTGCTGCCAGCTGCACACCATAGATTTCTGTATCTCGGTCCTCGGCCGTGGTCAACACTCTGGGTTTGGTGTCGGCCGAAAGTTTCAGCGGAAGGCCTGTTGATCTGGCGACGTGATCGAGGAGGTCTTCAAGGCCTACACGTGCTAAAGGACGAGGGCCGAGTGACATCCGGTGCAGGAACCTTTCGTGCAACTCCAGAAGCGAACCAGCGAAGCTCTGCCACTCGGCCAGGGCCTCGTCCGGATCCTCCCCTTTCAAGAGGGCACCAACCAACTGCTCTACGGGGTCTTGGTATACAACGACTGCGTAGCTAGATGGCTCCTCTTCGAGGGCCATCTGAATACGTTCGAGACCCGGCATGTCCTGCTCGGCCCACATATGGGAGGTCTTTTTGAGCGCAGATATCCAGCCATCGTCGGGCGATTCCGTTAGGTCGGCCAGGATCAAGCGCACTGACGCCCTCTCAATTATTCGGTTAGACATTGTCATTCCCTCGATATCACTAGTGAAAGCACCCAGACAGAGGCCTCTACTTCAGGTGGGTCAGGATCTTGTCAAAGGTCTCTTGGTTCTCTGCCCCGGCGTGACCGGAATCGTCGGAGAATTCGCAGATCGTGAGCTTCTCTGCGTGGACCGAGGACTCCATGAAATTTCTAAAGGGCGTGAAGTGGTTCTCATGGTGGTCAGTATCTTGCACGTTCTGAGCGAGGAAGATACTGCGGGCTCCCGCCGTCACGTCCGAATCCAGGGCTGTGAACTTATACTGTTGGTCCTGCGGGACTCCCCCGAGTTCATCTGCGCCATAGCAAACCTTTGACATGCGGTTGGTCCACTTGACGGGGTACTTCCATAGATCTGTCTGCGGGTTGATCGCGATCACTCGGAGTCCCTGGTAGTGGCGGGCGAAGCGCAGCGCAGCGAACCCTCCGCCGCTGGACCCATAGGAGAAGACCTGGTCCTCGCCAACGCCAAGAGTGTTCGCGATTGAGGACACGATCTCGGCTATGTGCTCCAGGTAATCGCCCCGGCTGTTGCCGGCATACCAGGCGAGCCCGAGATTGCTATGGTGGTAGAGCGCTGGGTCTGAGAAGTACAGGCAGCTCGCAGGGAACTTGGAGGCCCAGCTCCAGCGCTGGAATACGGGCGGCTCGAACGTGCTTCGTCGGGCATCTCCCGAGAAGAACACAATGAGGCGCCCCGTCTCAGGTTTGGGGTCGAAGATGAAATCGAACTGCTCACCCTCGAAGCGCTCTGTGTAGAGGCCGCGCTCCTGGACGTCGAGGCCGGCCGGGCCCTCCCAGTCATGGCGCGGGACGCTGTCCAGATGCTTGATTGATGTCTTCTTAGCTTTCATTCTGCTCTACTTCCACGCCCAGACCGGACAAGCGCCTCAGATAGGCCTCCGGAGTACATTCCTGCTCGATAAAACGGACTGCGCGCTGCTGCTGTTGCGCATAGCGCTGCGAATCCCACAACTCGTTGATGACATTCTTGACCTGGTCCGGCTCAGCATAGACTGCTGCATCTTTGAACACTGGTTCAAAGTGGCGTGGCAGGACACACACCACCCCGTAGCTCATGGCTTCAAGGATTGCCATGCCGAAGGCTTCAAGCCAGCCGTCGCTGTGGAAGTAGACGAAGAAGTCGATCTTCTCGGACAGATATTCTTCAACACTGATCTCGTTGAAGACAAAGATCTCCCAAGAGGCAGGGTTCCGCGGGAGGAAGCCCTTCCGCACAGGCACCTTGGCGCCGCCAAGTATGCAGACATCCGCGGAGCCGTCAGCCGGGTAGACCTGCTTAAAGACCTGCCGGTTAGATGGCCACTTTGCGGCGTCATCGCGCGCATGCCGTCCAATGGTGGGCCGGGCCGCCCGGTAGCGGTTGTGGGTCGCCTGCTCTTTAAGCTCGATAATGCCCTTCCAGGAGAAGCTTGTCAGGTCCGAGGCCGGCATGAGCGGCGCGATCATGGCGCCGATCTGCTCACTCTGCGGAGCCCAGAGCGGCCGGACGCCGAAAAGCGCTTCGACGTTGCGGGTCACAACGCCGATGTCATAGCTGCGCCGCTCCCCACTCGGTTCGAACGGCGGGTGATTGGAGACGATGACGGCCTTCTTGGGTTTCAGCCTGGCGGGCACGTCCGGCGCCACCTGCAGCGCGGTGGGCCACCGCACGATAAGAAGATCAGTCTCAGCTGCGGTGCCCAGGGACAGCCGGTCCACCTGGCCCGTCAGGACCAGGTCATCGATCTTGCGGCTGAACTGCCGCCTGGAAGCGGACGGGATCAGGCCGTTCTGGATCGGGATCACACCGACCCGGAGGCCAGCGTTGAGACAGACCGAGATCTCATTGAAGAGCGAAGTGGAGTTGCCGGCGAGGAAGCCGAACTCCGACGCGAAGACCACATCGTACTGTGCCGGCCCTTCCGGGCGAGTCCCTGGCAGGTAAGCGGCCGGGGCGACGAAGCGCCGCGCGTCTGGCGACTTCGGCATGTACGGTGATTCGCCAGATTCCCGAATCTCGCGATGCCAGCTCTTATAGCCACGAAGGTAGGCCCGGCGTTCCGGAGCAAGGTAACCCACACCCATGTCGTCACGGGTCAGGTTCGCGCCGTCCATGAGAGCGAAAGCCAAGGGCGCTGTGGTAATCGGTTGCACGGCGGTGCCGTAGTAGTTCTCGATCCGGCTCTTGAACTCTGAGTCCCCGGATTTACGGACGGTGTCCCAGTAGCCGAGGTCCGTCAGCACTGGGTCGCGACGGAACATCAATGAGGCCATGGAAGGGTACACCACCCGTCCCGTGGCGGAGCGCAGCACCAGAGTAAGGTGCTCGTCCACGCGCACCCAATTGGTCATATTCGCCACGCGTTCGGGGGCCGCCAAGAAGTCGCGAACCTGCAGCTCGATCTGCTGCGGGTGGTGCCAGTCGTCCTTATCCGCCACAGTGATCAGCTCGCCGGTGGCCAGGTCGAGTGCATCATTGCGCACGGAATAGGAGCCACGGTTCACGTCATTGGGCACCAGACGAATGCGGGGGTCGCGGGCGGCAAGGTCCTGCAGCTGCTGCCGGTAAGGAGTGGGCCGGCCGTCGGCGTCCTGCTCGGGTGAGCAGTCGTCAATCATGATGATCTCGAGCTTGCGCCAGGTCTGCCGCAAGAGTGAATCCACCGCGATGTTGGTCGCGGCGCTGGGTTCGTAGATTGGCATGATGACGGTCACCAGCGGGGCGTCCGGGTCCTCAGGCGCTGGGGGCAGGTCCGTGGTGACGTTGTAAAAGCTAACGCCGCCGTCCTGCATCGAGATCGGGGCGGCCCCGCCCTCTTCGAGCAGCTCGTTCAAGCCGGCCAGCCAGGCGTCGGCGTTACCGGGCACCCGATTCACGCGAGGATTGAGCGCGTTGAGCGCCAAGAGGTTCTGCGAGTAGTCGTGCTCGACATCGGGATCTTCTGCTGTGAGCACCCTCCACGACTCTGCGAAATCGCCACGCCACCGAAGGAGGTCACCATAAAAGGCGCGGTCGACGCCGGCAATGTCCTTCAGGCCCCGCCACTCTTCGAGCATGGAGTACAGCGTGAGCGCATCGAGCTGGTCCGTCTCATCTCGAGGAGCGGCATAAAGGAACCGGGCCATGGCGAGCACACCGGATTTCCAATGATCATCGCGCAACATCCCGGCAGCGGACTCCCGGAAAAGTTGTGCGCGGCAGGACTCCAGGACCCCATGAAGCTGGCCAAAGTCGTAGCGGCCTTTGGAGGCAGCGTAAGCGAGGACATCGCGGGCTCCACCATTGCGATTGCGGATTGCGTTAGCGGTGAACCACTGGAGCCGGCCGGGATTGACGCGAAGCTCCTCGACCCAATACCAGATCGCCCCTCGCGCCGGCTCCAGCACAGCGCCGGCGCCCTGCTTTTGGGAGAAAATCGCTGCTTCGAGCGCTTCCAGGCTGATGTCCGTCCGGGCTTGCTGGTACGTCCCCAGAAAAGTCTCAACAAATTCCCGGCGGCCAGCCCGCCTAGCATTGCGAAGAAGCTCAGTTGCGTACATTGAGGATGACGCCTGCAGCGCCTGAGCCAGCAAGAAGCTGTCGGTTGCCAAGAAGGCGGGGTCCTCCCAGAGCACCCACTCCCCCTGCGGGTGAACGGCAACAAGGCGTAGATGGGCAGCACGGAGCCCAAGAACCGAGGAAGGCAGCGCCAGCGCGTACCCCGCTCGGCGGATGCCATGCTGCAGCTTGGCGTCCTTGTTCTTCAAGACCGCCGAGGACCGGTTGAGATCCGTCTCTTCCGTCTCGGTTACTTCACGCAAGACGAGCTCTACGGGAAGATCGAGATCGGCCGTGTGAAATGCCCACCCGGTGAACATCCCACCGTCGAGAACAGTCTCTGAGAGCACGAACTCGCCGCCTGCGTCCTGAATGATTGCCTCGGGAAGTCCCGCGGGCCTGCGGCCCGTGACATCTCCCAGACGGAGATCATAGGTGCCGCCAACTTCGGCACCCGGGGTGTACAGCGGAATGGAGTCGGCGATTCTGCCTTGAAGTGGGACTTCACCGGCATACCGTTGGATCTCGCCGGCCTCGGGGGTGTTCTCGTAAGGCTCAGTCAGTGCCGTGAGGGTCACTTCCGCCTCACCCAGTCGCAGGACCAGCCGCCGGTACCGGGACTCCCCCGACAAAGCAATCGAGACATAGCATTCCGTCAGTGCCACGCGAGCCACGCGCATCTCGGAGCGAACCCGCGCGGGCTTGAGCCACGCGGAGGAAATTCCGGGTGCACCATGCTGCAGCCGCTGTGCTTCGCGAGCTGCGGCGTCACTGTGCTCTGCCGCGAGCTCCAGCGTCTGGTCCAACACCAGCACCGGCGTGTGCGGCTCGCCACCGGCGTATATCTGGACCCGATGGGCCTGCCCGTCGAAGAAATCCGCAGGAATCTGGATGCCGTGCATATAGCCGAAGGGGGCGTCGAATTGCACCGTGTCGCGCTTCCAGGGGAGGACACGCCGGTCGGTTTTCCCTTGGTGAATGACAGTTCCGTCCACGGTCACTCTGGCGTATGCCGGACGATTTTCAGCGCTTGCCCATCCGGCCACTTGGCCCTGCGGAGTAACCATGAAGTCGGCGCTGAGCTCCGTGCCCGCGATCCTGGAATCAGATGTACTGATCCCCTTTTGCCTGAGGATATTGCCTGTCCCCCGGTGGATAAGGGCGACGTCGTGCTCATCACCGGTCCAGAAATGCGGAGGCAAATTGCCAAGGAAACCAACGTTTCGGGTGCTGAACTCCTCAGCCGAGAGTTCGTCCCGGAAGATGTTGCAAGTGAACGAGGAGACTGTCTCCCCGTTGACCACGAGGTCCAGCACCGTCGTTCCCTGATCGGCGTCGGGCTCGTACACCCAACCGCTGATCCGGTGGGCCTGGTAATTGACAATCTTGAACTTCATGAACCTGCGATCTCGTGAGGTGCCATCGGGGGCGCGGAACCACAGGCGTGAGGTGCCATCGGGGGCGCGGGAACCACAAGCGTGAGGTGCCATGGGGCGAGGGAGCCACAGGCAATGCTACCAAAGCCGGCGCTGCCCGAGAGTATTCGCGGCCACGGGGAAGTGTCGACATACTCCTGACATCCGGATAAGCATCAAAAGTCGTAGCCCATCACGACCGGGACAAATTGAGACTTAATACCAGATCTTCCTCGCCAGAGCAAAATTGAGCTTTTGAACAAACCCCCGCGAAGCCAAAACGATGAAAACCCCCGGGGCTGGATCGGACACATAATGGCCAGGCCAAAAACTGCGCCAATCCTGCGTTCGAATCGCACTTTTGGCTGAGCCAACCGTGCTATTTTTTTCTCGCCATACCCTTTGTGCGTGACGCAAATCCGGAGATCCACCGGCGCAGCCTCCGCCGCACTAAAAGCGTCAGCCAACTATTTCAGAAAGGTCGTTATGGAGCGCCGTAAGTTTCTCACGATCCCCCTCGCCGCAATGGCGGCTCCCGGCGCACTCCTCGCGGCCAACGCCGTCCCAGCGCAGGCGGCCCTTCTACAGCCCGGCATGGCAATGTCCCCAACGGTGCTCCCGGCCGTCAAAGCGCTGAAGGGCGTTAGCCACGCCGGTACTGATGCTTTGGCACTCCGGCAGATTAGGAGCCTAAATCTCAGCTGGTATTACTCCTGGGGCTCCAAATACACCGTGACGACCACGCCAGGCTTTGTGCCTATGATCCGGAGCGCCAAAGCCCTGGATCAGGGAGCCATCAAGTACGCCACCAGCCAGTTGCCGCTCACCAAGTCCAAGCATCTTCTGGGGTTTAATGAGCCGGACGTCCGGTCCCAGGCGAACATGACTGTAGACCAGGCGATCAGCTTGTGGCCCAAACTTCAGGCAACCGGTCTAAGGCTGGGGTCGCCAGCGACAGCTAAGCCCTCGAGCCTGTGGCTTGAGGAATTTATGTCCAAGGCCAAGAAACGTGGACTCCGCGTCGATTTTGTGACCATGCATTGCTATGCGTGGCCCAACGCTCAGGACTTCCTGAACAAGGTCACCGCATTGCATGAAAAATACGGCAAGCCTGTGTGGGTGACCGAGTATGCGGTAGCGGACTGGAGCGCCACGTCAACCCGCCCCAGCCGCTACAGCAGGACCCAGACCAACGACTTCATGCGGGCAACCGTAGCCGGAATGCGACAGCTGCCGTTCGTTGAGCGATTCGCGTGGAAGACGCGGTCCATCAGTGACCCGGTAATGGGGTCTTCTGCCCTGTACAACACGGACGGCAGCCTAACTAGCACCGGCCGGCTCTACGCCTCACTCTGAGTCAAAGCGGACTGCGACGGTATCCCAGTCACCGCTAGTCATGTCCGTTTCGAGACGCCGCTGCGTCTCGAAACGGACATTTCCGGCCTAGGAACAAATATCCTTCAAGGCTGGGGCCAACTCGAGGGTGGCCACCTCGAAGGCCGACCTGCTGGCCCTCACCGTCTCCGGCAGCGCCATAAAGGTCTTGAAGAGATTACGGGAGTTGTACGCCACCATCGATGGCATCGCCAGATCGGCCTCAGACATGGACACACTCCCCCAGGTTCCCATCCTGTGCTCCCAATAGAAAATGTCGTTCGGGTCGTAACCTTTGAGCGAGTCCGCTGTGAACGACACCCGGCTCATCATGTCCTCAAAAAAGCCCCGTGTGATGCGCGAACCGGCGTTGACATCATAGGCATTTGAAAGTTGACGGACGTTGACTTTGGTAATGCGCTTGTCCTGGCTTTGGTAGAAGCCACGCATCACCTCCCCGCCGAAGCCGCGGATAAAGAGCCCGTCCCGCACCTTTTCCCCTGTCGCCGCCAAGCGCCCGAGCCAGGGCGAACCGGGCCCTCGATAATAGGCGGTGGCCCGGCGGAACGCCTCGGATAGCGCGTCGTCCGTCTGATTGAGTGTGAGGCGGTTGTGGATGGGCCAGACCTGCGCTTCCAACCCATAGGCTCCAGCGATCTCCGACGCCATACGGGCGTCCGGTGAGCCTGTCATGGTGGCCGCTTCGCTGCGTACGTAGGTGAAGATGACCGGATTGCTGTCCTTCGTGGCAGCAAAGACCCCCCTGCTGTCCGTGCCTGCCGTCAAACCCAGCACAGGGCGCAGTCCGTTGATCGCCAAGTACCAGCGAAGACCGTGCAGGTGCGCCACTAAGGCTGCAACTGCTTCCTCATTTGTCGTCTGCATTCCGATGTTTTCCCGCGGCCAGAAGCGCTCGACTGTTTGGTGCGGCATGATCAGCTTGGTGTTCGGTGTCAGCTGAACCACGTGCTCGTAAGGCGTCGCGACGCCGGGCAGGTACTTCACATCCCGCTGCTGGTAATTTCGCGAGGTAAGAAAAGGCACGAAGAAGTCCGCGAAGCGCGCGCCGATCAAATCGGCCACGATCTCGGCGTGTGACGCCGCAATGGGCGCCCCGGCTGTGGAGTAAAAGACCGATCTGGATCCCATGGCGTCTTGATAGATTTCGGTCCTGCCGTCCGTCTGGACAATCAGCGCGAACCTACCCGCCAGCCGGTCGAGAACGGCGTAAAAATCTTCGTCGCTGGCTACGGCGTCCAACAGAGCTGCCAGGACATCGCCCTCCAGATAGATTCCTTTTTCCGGGTCAAAAGCCTGTCCCACCAGCGCGAGATGCCGCCCATCCGCGACGGCGGTGACAAACCGGGTCTCCGGATGCACCGTCAGGTATACATCTCCCACGGGCACGGTCTTCCAGCCGGCCAGCGAAGGAGCTTCAGCCGGGGACTTGGACACCACGAAGCCGTACCTGTACATCAGGCGGTCCAGATCCGCGTGCGCGGGAGGGGCAGGCAGTAATTTCATCGTGGTCCTAGTTCTGCGTCGCGTACCGGATCGGGGGGCATGAGAGGAAGCTCTCGGCCGTAGAAGTTCAAATACGCCTGCTGGATATGGTCGAGGAAGTACCCCCGGGCGGGAGGTGCATGCTCGTTTTCGTAGCGCTCAGCCACAAAATTTACTCGCCGTCGCGGGTTGAAGCCGCCCTTGTCCGGAATGACGCCGTTCGCCAAGGCGAACGGCACATAATGGGCCTCAAAATGAAACTGGTCACCGGTGTTTTGAACAAAATGCACAAAATTAACCGGGCGCAATTCTTGGTACAATTTGCGCAAATTGACTCTGGTTCCGAAATCGTTCTCAACCTGCTCATAGGTCTTGTGCCGGGGAAAGGCGGCTGATGCTAACGCCTTTCGTTGAGCCAGGTGATAGCCGCCAATGGTTGTCTGGGGCGAGAATGCTACGGCTACCGAGTTGGGGATCCGGCGGGACAGGGCAAGTGCGCCATATCCGCCCGCACTGCTGCCGACGCAAACCACCCTTGAGTAGCCGCCGGCGGCAATAATCTGGTTTACCACTGCCGCATAGTCGGCAATGAGATCCTGGCCTTCCGTGCCGATGTACCAGCCGATTTCCAGGGAGCCGTTGATCTCGAGCGTACTGTCGGAGAGGTAAAGCCTGGCCGAGTCGAGACGGTTAAGCGTACGCCGCCATTCGAACCGGGGAATCCTGAACCGACCACGGTTCATGGCCCCGTGCAGTGAAATCACCAGCGTCTCGCTGTTCGCCGGCTCGAAGAGCATCCTAAGTGGCAGTCCATCGCGAAGTGCCGGCTCAAAGACGATGTGTGTATCCTGCACCGGAAGTGAAGTGATGGATGCCCCGGGCGCCGCAGTGAGCTTGGCGACGTGATTGTCCGAATCCCAATCATCGACATGGTTCCAGTCGATCGGGTTGGCTCGCGCGGCCGTTGTGCCAGGGGCTGGAACCACCAGCGGCCCGGTCCTAGCCTTGGTTGACAGTCGCCAGGAACTTCGGAACCTCGCTGACCGGAACTTCCGTCGGAGCCGGGTTGCCAATGGTCCGCTCCAGGACGGCAGCCACGTCAGGGTCCTCGGAGGTCCACTGAACAGCTCCGCCAAAGATCGTGCCAAGGTTGCGGGCGACGGTCGTGACGGCATATGTGTGAACTCCAGTATGCGGGTTGAAGGGAGGTTCGGAAGCTCGAACCATTATAGTGTCCGCTGTGTGGCCGCCCCGCAATTCGCGCGTGAACTGGAAGCTTGTGGGGTCGTAGACGTTGACTATCCGGGAATGGAGATCGTCCGTCAGTTCCACCCGCGTGATCCGTTGCGCAGTGAACTCGTCCAACATTTCTTCGCTGAACGATGCGTCAAACGAGACGGTGTTCAGGATGCTGGGAACATGCATCATCCCGAGCCGGCGTCCCGCCGATCGAGCGTCATCAATGTCGCGCCACATATTCCGCGCTCTCTCCCTTGGCGCGCCAAAATCGCCGACGAAGAGCTCATCGAGTTCAACCCGCTCTGGCCGGGCGGGGAGGAATCTGGCAGGCGCAGGAAAGGCACGCCGACCAGGGGGAACGTCCAGGTAGCCGCTGTGATGGCCTTGGCGGATTTGGCGGTGCCAGTGTTCGTATGCTGCCCGGTAAGCCACCCGATCGGGTGAGCGGTAGCCCATCCGAAAGTCGTCCATTGACAGGTTGGTGGAGCCCACCAGCGAAAGCGTCAGGGGTGCTTGGGTGACTTCCAGGACTTCCTTGTCGTTCACCAGGAGCTGGTACCTAAGTATGAACTCCGTGTCTGCCGCCTTTCGAACGGCGTCCCAGTAGCCCAATCGCTCCTTGATGACTCTGACAGGAAACATCGCTGAGACGTGGGCGGGAGTCACATAGGCTCCCCTCCAGCCTCGGTAATGGAACATCAAGTCTTCGCCCACGCGTGACCACGGTGCCGAAACCAGCCTGCGGTCCTCCTGCCGGACGGCCACCGCCACCAGCATTTCGATTTTTTGGGGGTGCTGCCAGTCATCCCCATCGAAGATGGTGATGAATTCACCGGTGGCCATTGAATATCCGATATTACGGGAGGTATATGCTCCCGCGTTTGGCGTGTTGCGCAGCACTTTTACGCGCGGGTCGGCAAGTTCCCACTTCTCAAGCCGGTCCGCAAAAGCGTCCCCGGAACCGTCGTCTACGACGATGACCTCGATATTCCGGTAGCTTTGGGAAAGCGCGGACTCGATCGCGAGATCGGTAAACGCGTCAGGGCGGAAGACCGGCATCACGATCGTTACGAGCGGCCCTTCGGTCACAGCTGGCACAGGATCCGTGGACAGCCGGAGGAAGGCCGGTTCGGTGCCGTCTTTGAGCCGAATCGGTGCAAGGCCAGCGGCCATATACATGGCGTTGATCTCCGCCATCCATTCCTCTACCGCGCGGGTTGAGTCGCGGAAAGGATTTTTTGCGTTCGCCCTGTAGAGATGGAGATCGTTGGGATTCTTGGTGTCGGTGTCAAAGAGGTCCTCGAGTTCCAGCGTCTGGTCGCCGCGTCCCGTCTGCGCCAGTGCGTCAAGGAAGAACTCCGCCCGGCGTTTGCCCCGGAAGTGCTTCGGACCCAGCTTGCCATAGACATACTGATAAATCGTGGCGGCGTTGAGAATGTCGTCTTGGCGGAGGTTTTGCCGGTAGCAGGTGTCTGCCAAAACGAGGAGCCCGCCCTTGGCAGTCGAGTCGAGCACGTTGAGGACCGAGTCCTGTGCCAGCCCTCCTATCCGGAACAGCTCAAGGGCATGTTCCATCTGTTGCCAGTCCCAGCGGCCTGATGTCACCCTTCGGGCAAGCACGTCCCGGCCGTCGAAGGAGCGGAGTTTCGTCAGCCGCTGAGACAGTTTGGCGGGCGGGATGTTTGATTTCGTTCCCCACCAATGGGCAGGTCCCACACCCTCGGCTGCCGGCTGCGGGGCGGGGACCGGTAGCAGAGCGGACACTTTTGCTGCTCGACGTGCCTGCCGTAACGCAGTGTCCATCTTCGCCACTCCAGCCACCACGGCCACAAGCATCAGCACCAGAGCCGGGAGGAGGATGAATCCGGAGCGGAAGTAGGCGCCCGCAAGAACCGTGAAGAACAGTGCAGCCAGCCCCGCCGCAGCGGCCTTCTTCCTCAGGGTGAGCTTCCCTGCTCTGCGGATGAGCTGTTTGACGTTCAAATTATTTCCCCAGGTGGCATCGAGTTGTTGATTGACTTGGCAGTGACTTCTAGCGGGAGACATCCGAAAAATGGCTGCGGAAGGCTTGGCCGCGGGCACCTTTGGCCTCCTTCTCCTCGCCGAGCTGTGGCGGCGGCCGGAAGCCGTCCCACTGCTCCGCCACGCTCTGCAGGAAAATGCTGTCCTCCGGATTCCACGTGTGACCGCCGTGCGAATCCGCGTCGGAGTGGCGTTGCATCATATAGTTCTGGCCGTGGGAGCGATAGATGAGCCCGCCCGCGGCCTGGACCGCCTGCAGGAGGCAACGGTCCACCGCACGATGGACGGGCCGCCATCCTCCCAGCTGACGCAGCTCGTCCCTGCCGAGCATCATGGTGCCGCCCGCAACGTGGTCCGAGTACTGCTCGCCGAGCGGAGGCCTCCGAGTAGTGATGTCCAGGCTTTCCAAGTACACGAATTCAACTTGCGCTCCCACGACGACGGCACCGCTGAAGTCTTTGGCATGAACGAGGTCCCGCAGGTGGTGCGGGCCGTACCAGTCGTCGTCGTCCATCTTGCAGACAAGATCGCCGCTGGCGGCGCGGACACCGGCGTTCAGCACGTCGCCAAATATCATGTCGGCCGGAACGGAGCGCAGCTGCAGCTCGCCGGGATAGGCCTCGACGGCGCGCCGGACTTCGGGCAGATCGGCGGCGAATCCGTGCAGTACCACGACCACCTCCAGTGCGTCCCAGCTTTGGCGCGCCAGCTGCTCCAGTGCGGACGCCAGCTTCTCGGGCCGCCGGGTGGCCAAAACCACGCTCACGGAAGGCAAGGGAAGCAGCGGCTTGCCGAGCTGGCCCAGCACGGTGTTCCAGACGGCGCGCGGGCTGCAGAGGTCCAGCGCTGTCCGGCGCAGGTCGATCGACTTCGATTCCCGCAGCACAGCGGGATCGCCGGCGTCGAAGGCCTCGATGCAGTCCACCAGCCGATCACCGAGCAGGGACCGTACCGGGGACTGCAAGGCGCGCGTCAACATCGGCACGCCGGCGACGGCGAGCTGGCTCAGGCGTCGCGCCAGTTGCCGGTCCAGGCCATCGAAGCGGCCGCCATCAACGTCAAGGTAGCCGTGCGGCCGCAGGGCGGCAAGATCCGCTTCGCTGAGGTCTCCCCCGCGGCCAAGCTCCGCTGGTTCGAGGGCACGCGCCGGCTTGTCCGGATACGGGAGGAACCCCATGGGCGAAACGACGGCGGTGTCAACGGGAGGCAGCGCCGTCGCCGGCGGAGTCCAGACCGGCGGGGTTACCCGTCGCGGCTGTACTGCCATTTGTGCGACGTCGACGGGGCCAACCAGCACATCGACGGAATAGATGTCATCCGGTTCCGGCTGGAGGAGCTGTTCCGTCATGAAGCTGCCCAGCGCGTCCCCCGCGAGCCACGCGCAGTCGGCGGGCTCGGTGATGCCGACCCGCAGTCCCCCCAGCGCCGGACGCAGCGGGGCAGGCGAACAGCAGCCCAATGCGGCGAGGGCTGCGGCATGCACGTTCACCCATTTGCCGCCATCAACCACCACGGCGAACCCGAGTCCCGGCACTGTCATGGCTGATGTGCCAGCCTTGACCTGAAGGCTGCGTGGAGTCCAGACCGGCAGACCGGCGGCCGGGAAGAGCCCGCGGATGACAAGCACAAAGTGCTGCGCCCGTCCCTCGCTGCGGAACAGGGGAAGCAGCGACCGGGCCTCGGCGAGCGACTCCGTCTGCACAACGTAGTGGTGCCACCACAGTTGGTCTGCAGGGACGGCGTGCTCCCAGCCGGACCGTGCCCTTGGGTCGCGGTGCTCCCAGTCAGTGCGGGCGTAGTCCAGTCCAAGGTCCAACGCCAGCTGCGCCATGGAGTGCTCTGCCGAGCCGACGACAACGCTCTTGATCTGCATGCTGCTAGCTCCCCGCCCGGCCTGCGCGTGCCTTAAGCCGGCCGAGGATGTAAGCCGGGCCCTTGCGGGCAATCGCACGGACGCGCGAGAGGCCGCGGTTCGGGGCAAGGCCCTGTTCCAGGCGGCGGCGCTCGATCTCGGACTTCCTGAGCCGGGCTTCGAGGTGCCGGATCTTCTGCTCGTAGTCCACGCGCGTGGCGGCGTCAGCCAGGTCCCGGACCACGATGTTGACGTCCAGGGTTGCCGCGGCCCCCTTGCGTAGGTGCAGCTTGGGTTTGGGCCGCCGGAAGTCGTGCAGGCCCAGGGCGTTGCCGGAGACCCAGCGTTCGCCGCCGGCGCTGCGCGCTGACTTCTCGGGATCACCGGATTCTGACAGCTCCCGGAGGGTGGCCGTCTGCCACAGTTCTATTGCACCGGGCTGCCCGTCCACCAGCGCCCTGAGGACCAGTGCCTGCGTGTGACGCAGGGTCTCCATCATCGCCTCGAGCGAGTGCATGCCCAAGGCCGTGCCAGCGTTGAGGACCAGCGTGTAGGCCGCCTCGGCCGGTTGTTCCCCGTCGCCCCCGAGGAACGAAAAGCGGCGGTCAGTGGCGAGCCATTCTTCCAGCTTTGGCCGCCCGCCGTCCGCCACGAGGATGTCGACGGCGAAGTCCTGGCAGGCGGAGCCGAAAAGCGAGGCGACGGTCCCTGCAATCTCCAGATCCGTGGCTTTCGCGGCCCGGACCAGGATCCGAACTAGGGGGGTCTCTTGCCGCGGCGTGTGCAGGGCCTTGAGAGCAAAGCCGGCATGCCGCAGCTCTTCATTAATGGACGCTGACACAGCCTGGCTTCCCTTATCCACCGACCGAGGCCCCTACGGGCGTATGCAGCAGGCCGGGCTCCACAGGGTGTTGCTGGTTCCAGATGCCCTTGGTATCGATGAGCTGCTTGCCTTCGAGGGACAGCGGGTCGATAGCCAAGAAGTCATCGTGGTCCACCAGCAGCATCACGAGATCTGCCTCGGCTACGGCCTCTTCCATGCCGTGTAGGCGTGAGAGTCCGGAGGCTGCCAGGGCGGCGGGGAGTTCCTCAACGTTCGGGTCCACCACCAGGATGGTGCAGCCCGGCAGCTGCCGGACCAACTCCTGGACGATCGTCACCGATGGCGACTCGCGGACGTCGTCGATGTTGGCCTTGAAAGCCAAACCCAGGACAGCCACCGTGGCGCCAGGCTGATCGGCCAGGGATTGAACCGCCTGCCGGACCACGTGATGCGGCTTGGAGTCGTTGACTTCACGCGCCGTCCGGATCAGCCCGGAGTGCTCCGGGACGGCGTCCACAATGAACCATGGGTCGACGGCGATGCAGTGGCCGCCGACTCCGGGGCCGGGGCGCAGGACGTTCACGCGCGGGTGGTGGTTCGCGAGCTCGATCAGCCTCCAGACGTCAATGCCGAGGCTGTCGCAAATCAGGGAGAGCTCGTTGGCGAAGGCGATGTTGACGTCACGGAACGTGTTTTCAACCAGCTTGGTCATCTCGGCGGTGGTGGCATCCGTCAGCAGGATTTCACCCTGGCAGATGACCTCGTACAGCCGCTTGGCCAGCTGAGCGCCTTCCTCTGTGAGGCCACCGATCACACGGTCGTTGGTGACGATTTCGATCATGATCCGGCCCGGCAGAACGCGCTCCGGGGAGTGCACAACGTGGACCTGCTCCTTTCCGGGAGCTGCATCCAGCGACAGGTCGGGTCGCAAGTCCATGAGGTGAGCGCCCAGGCGTTCGGTGGTGCCGGGAGGCGACGTCGATTCCAGGACCACCAATTCTCCACCTCGGAGCTTCGGCGCGAGGGCCTCGACCGCGCTACGAAGGTAGGACAGGTCGGCGCCGTTGCCCTCGGCCAGCGGTGTGGGCACGGCAATGATGTAGGCGTCGGCTGCAGGCACGCTGGTCATGGCCACGAGGTTGCCCAAGCTGACCGCACCCGAGACCACCACGCCCATGTCGGGTTCCACGAAGGGAACCTCTCCACGGTTGACGGCGTCAACGGTGGACTGTTTAACGTCGACGCCGGCTACAAGCTTGCCTTTGGCGGCGAAGCTGGCCGCGGTGGGCAGGCCGATGTAGCCGAGCCCGATGACGGCAACATCAAAAATCGTCTCGTCCATGTCTCCCCTAAACTAAAATGTGGTCTTCGGGCGAGCCGAAGAACTGAATCTTTGAAGAAGCCAGAAGCTCTTCATTGGTGATGGGCCAGGTGTGCGAGGACACATCGGCGCCCCGCATCTGGCAATAATTGAAGCGGTCCGCCGAATAGATCCGGGCGCCCGACTCGATGACGTCGCTGAGGAAGCGAGAGTCCTCGCCACGTTGCAGCCGCTCAAACGGAAAGCGCCGGAAGGTGTCGGTGGCGCCGAAAATGGTAGGTCCGGAGACTGCTTCGACGTAGCGGTGTTCCAATTGCGGGTTGCGCAGGATGGTAGCCCCCGCCCCGGCAAGATGCATGTAGTGCGCCCGCTTTCCCACAACTTCGGCCTCGGAATACATCATGGCGTGGACCTGGTCGCCCAGGTACAGGGGGCTGTAGATGTCGTCGTCGTCCCATTTGGTAGCGAACCGGCCGTCGGCGTGCGCCACGAGGGAATTCAGGCACTCACCGAGCAGCGTCTGCTGCGGCTCCTGGAGAACGACGACGTCGAGGATCCCGGCTTCCATGCATTTCCGGCGGAACGCGGCCTGGTCGATCTCAAACCCGTGCGCAAGGTAGACCAACTGGACATCCACGTCCCGCTGGGCAGCCACGCCGGCAATGACGTGGTCCAGCTGCTGCGGCCGGAAGCTGGACACGAGGACCGACACCTGGGCCCGGGGGCCTGATACGGCCAGCGCGGGCCGGGCCGCGGCCGCGATGGTCTGTGCCCGGTGGCTGAAGGTGTGCTCGGCCCAGATTCTGCGCTGGGCCTTGTGGACGAGGCGCTGGGCATAGTCCGGGTTGGCGGTCAGCGCCTTCAGCAGGTGCGCCGCGTCGTTCCGGTTGTCGGCGGTGGGAATTTCATTGCCCGGGAAGAACTCCGTAATGGCCGCACTGGGCGTGGACACAACGCAGGAGCCGGCCGCGGTGATCTCGAAAATCCGCCGGGCGCACATCGACGGCGAGTCCGTGACGGAGTTGACGTTGAGGAAGACCTTGTACGCCTTGTAGGCGGTTAGCATCTGCTTGTAGGAGAGAGAGCCCACAACGTGCTTCTTGAGGATGCCGGGGAACTGATACTGCGGCTGCCGGCCGAGCTGGCGCGAAAAGATTTCGAATCCGGGGCGCTTGCCCGCAGTCGCGTCCACGGCTGCTCCGAGGAGGAACTCCATCTGGCGCCGGCGGTCCTCGTACTTGTGCGCGAAATACATTCCGGCGAAGGCGATCTCGCGGGCGTGCCAACCGTGCCGGGGCCTGGCCGGGTTGTGGATGCGGGGCTGCGCGGCGAACGGCAGCACGGAAATCCGGTCGTGGCCCAGGTCCACGCGGTACCGCGGAAGCATGTTTGAGTCAGTGGTGAAGACTTGGTCGAAGAGCTTCGCGGCGGGCAGGAAGTCCTCGTAGTGAGGCGGGTCTTCCTTGTTCCAGAAGACCGCCGGAAGTCCAGCCGCCCGGCATCCCGCAACCAATTCACGGAACACGGCCGAAGGACCCGCCGGGCCGGTGATCTTGCCGCGCCAGAGGCCAGCGTTGCCTGCCCAAGCGGATTCGACGACGACGAAGTCCAGCGCCTCGTCGCGCAACTGCTGTTCCCAGCTGTCAGGCCTCAGCGCCACGTTGGTCCACTCGGCGGAGAACGCCGCCGCGGAAAAGTCGTCCATGATGATTCCGACGCGCAGCTGCGGGTCCCGCGGCTGCGCAACGCCAACAGCCGCTTCCCGAAAGATCAGGTGCCGGCCTCGTCCAATTCCGCGCCAGGCACCTTCTGCGCCGCGGACGCCGGACAGGCTGGCCTCGTCACGCTCGGCCATGCTGCGGTGAAGGTAGCTTCTGACCTGCCCCATGCCGCCCTGGCGGGCGTGCCAGAGCGCGCGGCGCCAATAGGCCGTCTTGTCTCGAAAACTCATTCCCTACCTGGACCGCTTCCAGCCGTTGGGCAGCAGCGTGGTACGCATTTCGGGGAGGCTCGCCATCAACTCAGCCCGGATCTTGCGGCCGTAGTCTGCGTTGCCCTCGTTGATGCGCCAGATGAAGTTCCGGTATTCCTTGGCTACCTCGTCGGGCGTTCCATCCATGATGAAATCGCCCTTGTCGATCCAGATGGCGCGGTTGCACATGGAGGTGATGGTGCCGAGGCTGTGGCTGACCACAAACACGGTTCCAGCCTGGTTGGTTACGTGTTCCATCCGCGCCTTGGAGCGGTCCTTGAACTGTGCATCCCCTGTGTTGAGAGCTTCGTCGATGAGCAGAATTTCGGGGTCCACTGCTGCCGCGATGGCAAAGCGGAGGCGCGCGCCCATGCCCGAGGAGTAGGATTTCATCGGGTGGTAGACCTCGTGCTCCAGGCCGGACATCTCCACAATGTCATCGAACTTGGCATCGATCTCGGCGTGGCTCATGCCCATGGCGAGGCAGCCGAGCCGAATGTTCTGCGCACCGGAGATGGAGCTGATCAGCGCCGCGTTGACGCCCAGGAGGATGGGATTGCTCGCGGAATAAACAGTGCCGGAGTCGGGAATGATCAGACCGGCAAGCACCTTCATCAGTGTGCTCTTGCCCGAGCCGTTGCGGCCAATGACGCCAATTGAGTCGCTCTGGTTGGCCACGAAGGAAATCTTGCTCAACGCGGTGGTACGCACCACGGTGTCGCCACGGCGCGGCGTACGAAGTTTCTTTAGCATAGAGGTCCGGGTGTTGGTCCGCCCGGGAGTCTGGTTCTTGGTCCGGTAGACCACCGAAATGTCGTCCACCACCACTGTTGGCTCCGAAAGCGGGCCTATAGATATGTCAGACACGTCCGTAGCTTTCCTCTCCGCGCCAGAAGACAAAGAGCCCGGCGCCTACCGATCCCAAGGCCCATAAGCCCAAGACTGCCCACGCCCGCCAAGACGGTGTGGTGTTGTATAGTACCGCGTCGCGGATGATCTTGATCACCTGAAACCCAGGATTGAAGTCCATGATCGTACGCATGACCGGGTACTTGCCGAACCGATCTTCGGCAAAAAAGACTGCCGAAGTGTACATCCAGAATCGCATGAAAAACGAAAGCAGCATGCTGAAGTCGGGGATTTTCATAACGAGCGGTGCAAGCAACATACCGATTCCCAGATTGAACAGGAACTGGAGCAGGATCGCCGGAATGATCAGCAACCACCGCCAGGTGATTTCCTCGACGGGTGCCGTAAAAATCACGAATAGCAACATGACGATCGTCACGGGCACGTTGGACAAGAGTTCCCGCACATTCAGCGAGATGGGCAGGGCTGCCCTAGGAAATTGGAAAGCCCGGATCATGGAGGTGTTGCTGGTCAGAGACCTGGCCCCACCCACGATGGAGCGCGTGGACATGGAGAAGGTAAAGACTCCGATGATCAGGTAACCGAGGAAGTTCTCGATGCCCTTGCTGGTGCCCAGAAAAAGGCCAAAAATCAGGTAGAAGCTGAGGCCGCTGAGGATAGGATTCAGGACTAGCCAAGCGCTTCCGAGATGGTTCTTGTCGTTGCCGCTCTGAACTCGTGCGCGGGCGTCGAAGAAAATGAAACTCCTCCGGTCCCACAGTTGGACCAAGTAGTCCAAGAAGTCAGGCCTCTGCCCCACCTTGGTCAGGCGGGCAAGGTTGACTGGCACCGAGACCGTGGCGGGTGTCTCCGTCTGCGCGGAACCGCTTTGTGCCGCTTCCGTTTTTTCCTGGACGCTCATCTAGTTACTCCCAGCATTTCCAACTCTCGTGCCAGGGCAACCGCGTTGGCGGCCCACGTTCTGTCCTGCAACACACGTTCCCTGCCTGCAGCGCCGAACTCCGCTGCGAGTTTTGGGTCCTCGAGCAGCTCCCGGACCGCGACGGCGACCGCGTCAGGATCCCCCGCCTCCGCCAGGAGACCGGACACCCGGTCCTCTACAATTTCGGCCAGAGCCGGCAAGTCGCTCGCCACTACGGGCCGCGCGCACGCCATGGCTTCAACGGGCTTGAGGGGTGTCACGGAACGCGTTACCTCCAGGTCCTTGCGCGGCACAACGAAAACATCCAGCGCTTGATGGTACAGGGCCGTTCGGCTCCGAGGCACCCGGCCTGTGAAGATTATGCGGTCTGAGTACCCGCTCCGCTGCGCCTGAATCTGCAGCGACGGCAAGGAAGAACCGTCCCCTACGATCAGGAGATGTAGCCTTGGAAGGTCCGCGGCGAGCCGCGTAAATGCGGCCAAGAGGTCCTCGATGCCTTCATAGGGTACCAAGCTGCTCACGGTGCCGATAAATTGCGCGTCTTCTACGAGACCGAGCTCACGACGGGCAGTGCGCTTATCCAAGGGATCTGCGAGCAAGTTTCCGCCAACTGCATTCGGCGCAATCAGAACTTTATTGGCTGGAATTCCGGCCGCGACGATGTTGGCCTTCATGGCCGTCCCGAGGGTCAGCACCAGGTCGGCGGCCTGCATGGCTTCCGTTTCCCGGTTCTGAAAAAGCCGGTACTTTTCGCTGTTGCGCGCCTCGGGTCCGCGGGTGGAGGCCCAAGTGTCAGCCAGCTGGCCGCGGACCTCGTAGACCCACGGAATCCCTAGGGCCTCGGCCACGGCCCGCACCACGAGTCCGTTGACGTAGTGCGTGGTGGTGTGCAGCACGCTGGGCTTGAAGTCCAGGGCCACGGCGAGCAGTTCCTCCGCTTGCTGCTGCAGCCGGGCATCAATGGTCTGCGCCATCTTGACGGGCAGGAGCCGCTGGTACCGGATCCCGTCCACGCTGTCGGTGGTCTTGGCGAGGAGCTTCCCGACTTGCACGGGGTAGCCCATTCTCGTGACCGCCAGCACATCCCACCCGGCCGCCTGCTGTGCCAGAAGCGTGGAGTGGGAGCGCTGGGCGTAGCCGCTGGCGGTGTGAGGCAGGGAGTTCGTCAGCAGATGAAGGATCCGGCCGGGAACCGCCGTATAGGGTCGGCGCTCCAGCGACGGCGACGCGTCGGTCAGGATCGCTGCCTCGGCAGCGAAACGGGCTTGCTGCCGCAGTCCCTCAGCGCCCGAACCGTCGAGAGCCGCAACGGCTTCGCTGACGTCGCCGTCGTACCACAGGCGCCGTGCCCGGGCCTGCTTCGCGTGTCGTGCCGTGCCCGCCTTGGCAAGGAAGACATCAGAGACCGCGGGGAGATTCGCAGCGAGGGCGACGTCGGCCAGGCGCCGCGCCCTGTCACCCTCGGCGGGTCCGTCGGTAGCGAGACGGAGGCGACGTTCGACGTCGGCGTCGTCACCGGCGGCGAGTGCCGCGAACACCACGGCCGCGGAAGTGGAGTTCTTCGGAGCCAGCCGGCACAGTCGCTTGGCAAGCGGAAGCACCGCCGAGGGCAGTCTGCGCGAAAGCTGCAGGAACAGGATGACGGGATCGTCCGTCAAGTGCTGGCGCACGACACTTTGGGCCAGCCGGACGTTGTTGATCAATTGCATCATCGACGAAGGCCGGTTTCCGCGAGTAGTTCGCTGATGAGTTCCATGTAGCGGCCGGCGAGTTGCTCGTACTCGGCGTTGGCTTTGACCCACTGTCGGCTGTCGCCATTACGGACCAGGCGGCCGCGGTCCGCAGCCAGCTCACGCCACAGTGCCGCCAGCTCTTCCGGATCGCTGGCCACGATGTCCCCGGCCTCGGCGTCCGAGACGATTCGGGCAGCTTCCCCCTTGACTACAGCCGTGACATGCCGGCCAATTGCGAGAACCTCGTATGTCTTGGACGGCACGGTGGTTTCGAAGGATTTCCAGTCATCCCGCAAGGAGACGATGCAGGTGTCAGCCGAGGAGTAGCGTGCCAGCATGTCGTCGCCGGTCAGGGGTGGGTGGAAGGTGACCGGAGCCTTCAGCTCACGCGCCAGCTTCTCCAGCGCCGGCCTCTGCGTTCCATGGCCCACCATGTGCAGGTGCATCGAGTCCCCCACCAGTGCACTGGCACGGATGGCGACATCGAGTTTTTGACTCTCGCCGTGGTTCCCCAGGTACAGGGCCTCGAAGACGTCCCGATCCGGTTCAGGCGGCCCTACGACCGGAATAGCGTCCAGGTGCACGCCGTTGCTGACGGTGGCGACATTGCGGACTCCGCGCGAACGCAGCGTGGCCGCGAATCCTTCGGTCACTGTGACCACGAGGTCTGCCCGGTGCTGGACAAAGTCCACCACGTGCTCCACAACGCTTTTGACACTGCCTTGGACCAGGCGGGCGTCGCGGGCCAGGTCCGGCCACGCATCGCGCATTTCCACGATCAGCGGGACGCGGCGCATTTTGGCCAGGGCGTAGCCGGCAGCCAGCGAAGGCAGCCCCGGAGCGGTGACAATGACGACGTCGGGCTTGCGGACCATCATCCCGGCGGGGACGGACATGAGGGCTGAGTAGCACTGGTCCAGCAGGCGCGCGGCGCGGGAGTTGCCGTGGCGCAGGTAGGGAACGTGGAGGATTTTTTCGGTGAACTGGCCGTTGCGCAGCCGGAACGGCCTTCCGGCCATCCAGCGCGGGAGGGCCCGCCGGCCGAAGGGATAGTGCGCCACCGGAGTCACGACGTCGACATCCCAGCCGGAGTGCGTGAACTCCTTGATCATGGCAGTCCAGCGCCGCTGCGGCGGGCTCTGCTCCGGCCAATAGGAGTGTGTGATCAGCGTGATCTGCAGGTTGTCTCTCACGGACTTCGGCCCAGTTGACTCCACGAGGACTTCATCCTGCATGGAGCTCAGGACTTACCGGTGCGGGGAACGCCGGTGGCCTTCTTCGAACCGATGAACCGGAAGTAGGCAAAGCCAAGGCCCAGCAGGACCAGCACAGTGATGGCCTGGACGGCCAGAGGGCTGCCGGTAGCAACGGCCACGGCGGCCTGAACTTCGGACTTCACCATGACCGGCGGCTGAGTGGGCGTCGCGATGACAGCGGGAGCCGTGGACTGCGCCGGTGTGGGCGTACGTGTTGGGGTCGGGGTTTCCGAGGGGGTTTCCTCGGGGACCGGGACCACGACGGGCGGGGGCACCGGAACAGGAGCGGGAATTACCACCGCAGGAGCGGTTACTGGCACCGGAGCAGGCACGGGCGCAGGCGCCGGTGCGGGGGCAGGCGCAGGCGCCGGTGCGGGGGCTGGCGCAGGCGCCGGTGCGGGCGCAGGAGCCGGGGCTGGTGCGGGCGCAGGAGCCGGGGCTGGCTCCGGAAGAGGTGCCGGAGGGACCGGAACAGGGTCGGGAGCAGGTGCAGGCTCAGGAGCGGGGTCCGCTGGCTGCAGAGGATCACCGGAGCCACCACCGGGCGAAGGATCCGGCGTCGTGGTCAGGAATCGGATGAGAGGGTGGGGAACGGCTACCGCAGCGTTTGCCGCTGTCGCCGTGCCCATGACTGAGCCGGCGAGGATCAAAGCTCCCAGCCCCACTCGTATAGACTTTTTTCGGCTGCACGACGTCATCGACAGTCCCTCCCCCACAGTGCGAGATTGAATCAGGTGTGCGTTATGCGGCCAACACTAACGTCATTGTCGGCAGAGCCCCACTGATGCACGAGGTCCCAGTCTACTCGATGGTAAGAGTCAGGCTGTTCCTAGAGATGCTACCTTTACTCTCCAAACCGGGACCATAGCGCCACGCGGACCGGGATAAGCTGGATCAATGCTCCCTTTCAGCCGTCTGGTTTCCGCGCGCCTGTCCTTGACTGTGGCGGCCGCCGCAGCCGGCCTGGCCTTGACCTCGTGTTCCCCGGTTGTCGACGTCACGCCCGCCAAGGATGCCGCGAACGCGGCCTGCGCGCCGATGATGCTGGCCCTGCCGGACGCGATCGGCGATGCCACGCTGCGGAAGACCAACGCACAGGCCACTGCGGCCTGGGGCGATCCGTCCCAAGTGATTCTGCGCTGCGGCGTCAACGTTCCCGGACCCACGACCGACCGCTGTGTCAGCGTCAACGACGTCGACTGGGTCATCAAGGAAGGCGACCCCGTGTGGACGCTGACCACGTTCGGCCGCGAACCGGCCACGGAGATCCTGATGGACCCGGACAAGATCAGTTCGGCCACCGTGCTGGCGGACCTCTCCGCCGCCGCGCTGAAGATCCCGGCAACCCGGAAATGTGTGGGTCAAGAGGATCTGCAGACCCTCCCCACCAGCAAGTAGGCCCGGGCAGGCGCGTCCGCGCCCGCCCGGTTCCAGCGCAGCGCGGTTCTAGCGCAGGCCGGTCTTGCGGTGCAGGGCCAGGTGGATCAGCTCGTCAATCAGGTCGGCGTAGCCCAGTCCTGAGGCGTTCCACATCTGCGGGTACATGCTCTTGGGCGTAAACCCGGGCATGGTGTTGATCTCGTTGATGATCAGTTCGCCATCAGGGGTGTAGAAGAAGTCAACCCGGCTCAGTCCCTCGCCGCCGACGGCGTCAAAGGCGACCGCGGCCAGTTCCCGGACACGGGTGATCGCTTCTTCGGGGAGGTCGGCCGGGCAGCTGAGGGCAGCGGCGTCGTCCACATATTTGGCGTTGAAGTCATAGAATTCATGGCCGCCGCCAGCGACGGAGATCTCACCCGGCATCGACGTCCGGGGAGCATCGGTCCCCCGGCCCTCCAGCACGGCACATTCGATCTCGCGGCCCGTGATGCCGGCCTCGATGACCAGCTTGGGGTCGTGCTCGCGGGCGATCTCTATGGCGGCGTCGAGGCCCTCGAGGGAGTCCACCTTGGAGATTCCCATGGAAGACCCTGCCCGGGCCGGCTTGACGAATACCGGGAAGCCGAGCTGGTCCACGCGTTTGCGGACGGTCTCGGGATCGTTGCGCCACTGCCGGTCAGTCACGGCAATGTAGGGTCCCACGTGGAGCCCGGCCGATTCAAAGACCACCTTCATGAAGTGCTTGTCCATGCCGACGGCGGACGCGAGCACGCCCGCTCCCACGTAGCGGGTGTCGGACAGTTCCAGGAGGCCCTGGATGGTGCCGTCTTCGCCGAAGGGCCCGTGCAGCAGCGGGAAGACGACGTCGACGGCGCCCAGCTCCTGCGGGACGGTGTTCGGGGCTGCGACGATCAGCTGGTGCTCGCCGCCGATTTCGGCCAGGGTGACGGTCTGCGCCGAGGGGGCCACCTCGGGCAGCGACGAGGCGGAGAGCGACCACTCGTCGGTTCCGCCGGAGGCCAAAACCCACTGGCCGGTTTTGGCGATCCCGATCGGGATGACGTCGTACTTGTCCTTGTCGATGGCGCCCAGGACGCCGGCGGCTGTCACGCAACTGACGGCGTGCTCGCTGGAGCGGCCGCCGAACAGCACCGCCACCCGGGGCTTGGGCTGGCCCGTACGGCCTTCTGTGGTCATATTGTTCTCTGACACTCTCAGTGATCGCCTTCGGGTTTCAGGTCCCGGGACAGCAGCAGCGGCCCCAGTTCGTCTACGGACAGTTTTCCGGCAAGGACCGCGACGACGGCGGCCGTGATCGGCATATCGACGCCGAGCTTTCCGGCAAGTTCGTGGACCGCCTGGCTGGACTTGATGCCTTCGGCCGTTTGCTTCATTTCGGCGGTGACCTGCTCGAGGGTCAGCCCCTTGCCCAGCAGCCTGCCGGCCGTGTGGTTTCGGGACAGCGGGGAGGAGCAGGTCGCCACGAGATCGCCCAGGCCTGCGAGCCCCGCCATGGTCCGGGCTTCGCCGCCAAGGGCGAGGGTCAGCCGTGAGGTTTCGGCCAAGCCGCGCGTGATGACGGAGGCTTTGGTGTTGTCCCCCATCTTCTTTCCTTCGCAGATTCCCACGGCCAGTGCGATCACGTTCTTGACGATGCCGCCGATTTCGACGCCGATCACGTCGCTTGTGGTGTAGGGGCGGAAGTAGGGGGCAGTGCAGCTGCGGGCGATCCAGCCTGCCGTGATCGGGTCCGTGCAGGCCACCACCGATGCTGTTGGCTCCTCCCGTGCGATCTCCATGGCCAGGTTGGGGCCGGAAACCACGGCGACCCGGTCGGCAGGCAGGTCCAGCTCCGCACTGATGACCTCGCTCATGCGGGCATCCGTGTGGAGCTCGAGGCCCTTCATCAGGGACACCACGACGGCCCCAGGCGCCAGATGCTCCTTCCAGGCCTTCAGTTGCGGCCGCAGGGTTTGTGCCGGCACGGCCAGAATGACCAGCTCCGCGCCCGCCAGGACCTCGGAAACGTCCTTCGACGCCGTGATGCTGGCCGGCAGCGTGATGCCCTTCAGATACTGCTCGTTGCGGTGCATGGTATTGATCTGGTCCACGACTTCGGGCCGCCGGCCCCAGAGGCGGATATTTCGTTCGACGCCGGAGGCTGTGGCGGCGTCGGCCACGACCTTGGCGAAGGTCGTGCCCCAGGAGCCTGCCCCCAGGACGGCCACTGTGGCGGCGGACCCGGATTCGCGGGCGGCCGACATCGCCAAATCCGCCGTCACTCTGTGACGTCCGGGTCTATACGGCCGTGCGTTGGCTGGTTGTGCGCCGCCGGGTTCCAGCGTTGCGCGGGCGGTTGTTCTCCACGCAGTCCCGCCAGGAGGCCGGTGATGGCGTCCATGATGGCATTCGTGGCTGCGTCGAGCGTCGCCTTGTCCAGCGGGTGGCCCTCAAACGCGCTCAGGTCCACGGGATCCCCGACCACCAGGCGGGAGGTCTTGCGGGGGAAAATGTAGAAACGTTTCGCATACCGCGGGAAGACCTCTTGGGCACCCCAGTGGGCGATGGGCACCACGGGAATACCGCTCTCCAGTGCCATCCGCGCGGCACCGGTGTGCCCTTTCATCGGCCAGAGTGCCGGGTCCCGGGTCAGGGTTCCCTCCGGGTAGATGATGATCGCCCCGCCTTCGTTCACGATCTCTTTGGCGAGTTGCAGCGAACGGTTCGCCCCCGTCGTCGAACGTTCCACCGGGATTTGCTTGGTGGAGCGCAGGACGGCGCCAAGGACCGGCACCTTGAAGAGGCCGGCCTTGGCGAGGAAATGCGGCATCCGTTTCTGGTTGTAGAGCATGTGCCCCACCACCAGCGGGTCGATTTCCGTGCAGTGGTTGGGCGCGGCGATGAAGCCCCCGGCGGGGAGCTTTTCGAGGCCTTCCCACTTCTTTCCCATGAGGAGGTTCATCACGGGCCGGATGATCCCGGCGACTGTCACGAACGTGACGTGGCTCTTGGCCGATTCCTTCACGGGTCCCCCGCTACTTGGCCGAGGTGATGTCGAAATCGGCGCCGAGGCCCGCGAGCTTCTCGGTAAAGCGCTCGTAGCCGCGGTTGATGATGTCGATTCCCGTGACGCGGGAGGTGCCGGTGGCGGCCAGGGCGGCAATGAGGTGGCTGAATCCGCCGCGCAGGTCCGGGACGTCGATGTCGGTGCCCTTGAGCTGCGCCGGACCGGAGATGACGGCGGAGTGCAGGAAGTTGCGCTGGCCGAAGCGGCACGGCACGCTGCCGAGGCACTCGCGGTGGACCTGGATATTGGCGCCCATGCGGATCAGTGCATCGGTGAAGCCGAACCGGTTCTCGTAGACGGTCTCGTGGACAATCGAAACGCCCTCGGCCTGGGTCAGTGCGACGATGAGCGGCTGCTGCCAGTCCGTCATGAATCCGGGGTGAACGTCTGTTTCGAGGACCAGGGGGTTGAGCTTGCCGCCGCGGTGGTAGAAGCGGATGCCGTCGTCGCCGATTTCCATGCCGCCGCCGACCTTGCGGTACGTGTTCAGGAAGGTCATCATGTCGCGCTGGGTGGCGCCTTCGACAAAGATGTCGCCGCGGGTGACCAAGGCCGCGGAAGCCCATGAGGCGGACTCGTTGCGGTCCGAGAGGGCGCGGTGGTTGTAGCCGCCGAGGTCCCGGACGCCTTCGATGCGGATGGTGCGGTCAGTCTGGACGCTGATGATGGCGCCCATCTTCTGCAGCACCGCGATCAGGTCCACGATTTCCGGTTCGGTGGCCGCCCCGGAGAGTTCGGTGATGCCTTCGGCGCGCGTGGCGCTCAGCAGGACCTGCTCGGTGGCGCCCACGGACGGGTAGGGCAGCGCAATCTTGGCGCCCTTAAGCCCGTTGGGCGCGGAGATGTGGATGCCGCCGGGACGCTTTTCCACGACGGCGCCGAACTGGCGCAGGACATTGAGGTGGTAATCGATCGGACGGTCGCCGATCTTGCAGCCACCCAGGTCCGGGATAAAGGCCTCACCGATGGCGTGGATCAGCGGCCCGCACAACAGGATCGGGATGCGCGAATCGCCGGCGTGGGCGTCGATGGCCGTACTGGACGCGGTCTTGGCGCCCTTCGGGTCAAGCGTCAGATCGCCGGTCACGGGATCCTTGTCGACCCTGACGCCGTGGAGCTGGAGCAGGCTTGTGACAACCTCGACGTCCTTAATTTCAGGCACGTTGCGCAACACCGATGGCTCATTGCCCAAAAGGGCGGCAACCATGGCCTTGGGGACAAGATTCTTGGCCCCGCGAACGGTGACGCGGCCAGTTAGCGGGACGCCTCCGCGGATTGTCAGAACACTACTCATATACCGGTTTCCTCACGACTACTCGCCCCCAAATCCTTACAAAGGCTCCAGCTAAGCATAGGAGCATCCGTTACCGATCTGAAATACGGAGCGGTTCCAAGGGCCCCGGATCTGGACCACTGATCCGCAGAATCTGTTCTACTGGCGAAGACGGCGGCGAAAACGCACTTGCTGCACTGACACGCTGGGTCCGGAAGCGAGTGACTGCCGAAGTCCGGCGATCCTGATCGTTCAGCCCTGTTACTTTCTTCATAGCCCGTTCCTGCTGCAGGATGAGAGTGTGATGGCCTGCCGGCTCCGGCATGAATGCCGCCCCGCCAGTCGTCAATGACACGGGGGCGTCCTTATGCTTTCTGTCACGCGGCCTGGGGTTTTTCCCTGATAGAGCGTTCCGTTTTTGAACATGGCGAAGATGACCTCGCAGCGGCGCCGGGCGAGGCAGATTATGGCGGCGTGGTGTCTGCCGCCTTGGACGCGCTTCCGGTCGTAGCGGGCCTTGAAGATCGGATCATGGCACGACGCTATCCAGTCGGATCTTGGACAGCACGTTCTTAAGTTTTTTGGTTGCCGGAGGGGATAGGGAATTCGCCGCGGATGGACGTGCCGGAGCGGCGGGTGATGGGTGCGGTGCCGGCGTAGGCCGCGAGGTGCCCGGCGGTCTTGAAGCTGCTCGCTTCCCCGGTGGTCGGAAGTATCGTCGCTGCGGTCTTAATGCCGACTCCCGGCATGGACATCAAGACCCCGGAAAGAGGGACGGCGTTGATGAGCGCTTCGGCTTCGTCGGCGATGGTGCGCTGGTGTTTGAGTTCCTTGATCTGGGCAGCCATGCGCGGGATGACGAGTTCGACGGCTTCGGTTCCGGCGACGGTCACGGTCTGCTCTCCGAGCGCCCTGAAGACTGCGTCACGAGCTGGATGGTCCATTCGGCTGTGGTTGCGGGCCCAGCGCAGCACGGTATTGGCCTGGTCCACGACCAGCAGCACGGTCCCGTGCTGCTACAGCGTCGTGAAAAGCTACTGCAGCCGGGCATAGTCCTTCCTCAGCGTTTTATCCAAAAAACGTTCGCCGGCGGGGCTCAGGACGGTGGCGTGGTGTTCGCTCTTGCCGAAATCGAGTCCGCAGTAAATATCGAATCCCTCCCCCAAGACTGGCGCTCCTTCGCACCACAACACGGCCGCAGTCACGGAAGCCACGAAAGCATGGATGTCTACATCGGTCTGGACGTCGGCAAAGGCGAGCACCACGCCACCGCCCATGGACTGGTTCGGGAAGGAAATCTTTGACAAGGCTTTCGAAATAGTCCACGCCCAGCACAGCAAACAGTAGCCGTCATGGGCACGGAGGCGGCCACGATCATACTGTCCCGGCTCGCCCGGCTGCTCAACGACATCCGCCAATCACGGGCCGCGTTTCCTTGGATGGTCAGGCCGAGCGGTGCCGTCTCTCGGCGAGCGGACATGGCTAAGTGTGCTGATAGCCTAGTGTCCGAAACGCCGCGGCTACCCGTCGGCTCGCGGCGAGCCTTCTACTACGTGATTAAGGGCCCAGCACTGTGTCTCAAGATAGAACCTCCCTCGATGAAGTGCAAGAGGAAGCGGAGCGCTCGGCTACCCTCCGCAAACTCTCTGATAAATCGTGGCGATCGAACGAACGCATTCTCGTGTTTGCATTTTCGCTGCAAAACTTCGACTTTGGTTTGGATATCCGGGATTTGGAAACGGGACTCGAATTCTCTGTCGTCGGCCGTTCGGAGGACGGAAGGACGATTCTCCGGAATGCGCTCATCGGCAAAGCGTCGATGGTCAAGGACAACGGCGAGAGGCACATTTTGGAGATTCAGCCTCCGAATGCTTCGAGCACGACTCTCGTACGTAGAACTATCGACTGGATTTCATGGCTAATGGAGGCTGTGAACAAGACCGTCCATGTGAAAACCCAGGGTTCCGCCGTTCCGCGGGATTGTGTCAGCCTTCTCTGGTGGGACAAGCGACCGAATTTCGGTGATGCGGTCGGACCATGGCTAGTGGAGCGTCTCACGGGGCTTTCGCCCGTAAATGGCCGTGGCAACTCGCTCACAACTCCACCGCTAGCGACCGTAGGCTCGATCGCGAGTTGGCTAGAGCAAGACGGCACGACCGTCTGGGGATCGGGTCTCATGAATCGACTAACTGAAGACGAAGCGCGGCGCCTCCGATCTCTGCGAGACATTTCAATCCTTGCTGTTCGCGGCGCAGATACCCGAAAAGAATTGATGGACAGACTCGGCTGGGATGTTCCAGAAGTTTACGGTGACCCTGCCTTGCTGCTACCGCGCTTTCTGCCGCGGCATGGCACCCCGGCTTCGAAGGGCAAAGTCGCGATCGTTCCTCACTTCAGCCACGTAAGGTACTTCAATCAAGACGCGGGATCGGAAATCCACTTTGTGGACGTCGAGCAAGGACTCGAGAGGGTAGTCCAAGAGATCGCCGGTGCCCGGGCCTGCGTGTCGACGTCCCTACACGGCATAATCGTCGCCCAAGCGTATGGCGTGCCTTGGGTTTGGTTGCGACTTGACGATCACTTGCTCGCTGGCGGTGATTTTAAATTCAATGATTTCTTTACGACGCTGGACGCATCGGAGATTGCCACCGTCAATGCGAAAAAATCTGCAGTTCGCGCACTTGATCTTGCATTGCTCAGTCATAGTGCATCGCTTCCGCGACTGACGATATCGTTGGATTTATTGTTGAATTCTTTCCCAATTCCGGCAGCGCACGAGCCTGCCCCACTGTTTACAGCGCCACGCGCGGGCAGAGACGAACAGGGACGAGCTTTCAGCGAAAGGAAGGAAGTTCTCAATGCGAGGAATACCGCCGACAAGCGCGCGATTTTCCGCAACCTGAGTTATCCAGGGGTGGCTGCTTTAGCCGCAAAAGTACGGGATTTTTTTGTTCTGCGTTCAAAAAGAGTTGGCCGCACAAGAACTGGTCTGTCGAATTCTGTGGCGACTGACGACATCGAGCGTATGCTTCTTTCGGTCCTACGGGAGCTAGAAACCCAGCGGCGGGTAATTGAATCACTAAGGAACTGAACTCTGTCCGTTCCCGTTGTCGTTGTTAGGCAGGGTAACGTGAGCTACAGTCACACCCCGTAGTGAATGCGCCGCCGAACTCGGACCGGATTCTCATTTTTAAATCTCGAGAATCAGGCCTATGCATGACCTCAGCTCGCTGTTCGAGTAAAAACGCACGGCCAGGATAGCGGCGTTCGACATCGGTTAGGCGCCAGAGGCTGGGGTGACTCATCGGCGCTGAATACCTCCGTAGGGCCTTCCGTTGTGAATACGGGCTCGTCTCTTAGTCGCGAGGGTGCTCGCAGCCGTGTGGCGATGGACGTTTGTCGATGACAGTGCTACGAGCCTTGACCGAGTCGACGTCTCCGCGCACGGACGCTGCCACCGCCATCTTCAACCTGGCAGACTACCGCGTTCTTGAAACAGAGACCCTGGGTTTCGGTCCACGCACGATCCACGTCGAGAGCACGCTGAATCCGACTGCCCGGACTGCGGTGTGATCGGAACCCGCCGACATTCACGCCGCCGCCAGCGGATCCGTGATATTCCTGTCGCTGGCCCGTTTGAACTCACCTGGTCCATGCGTCGGTTCTTCTGCGATGAATCAGTGTGTCCGCGCGGGACCATCCGCAAAGCCACCGTCGGGGTTCCGCGCCTGGCCCGCCCCACCGGCCGGCTGCGGAGTACGCTCGTCTCCGCCGTCGTTGATTCCCGCCGCGCCGCCACGGAGAGACCGCGACTGCGTACGGGCTCTCCTGGTGGCCGGTCCAGCGGGCCCTGACCCGGACCCCAACCAGGCTTTTGGACGTGGACACGCTGCGGCCACGGATGCCGGGCATCGACGAACACCGCTTCCGGTCCGTCCGGTTCTTCCAGGACCGCCGTCTCGACCGATGCCTTCCACCTGGTCCTGCTCAGCGACAACATACTTACCGACGTCCGCCAGCGCCGGACCCAGGAAACCAAGGGCAGGCGCGGACGCGGTACCGATCCGGTCTCGGCCAACCGGCGGCTGCTGCTCCGGGCCGGTGAGACCGGCTCGGACTGCGCCGGGCTAGGTTTAGCCGGATCTGCGGCTTAAATGACCCAAGCGGTCAGCTGCAGGCGGCGTTTAATGTCAAGGAACAGCTGCGCGCCGGTTCACTCCAGGCCGCCGCTGCGAAGAGGATGGTAGGGGAACACGTCGAAATAGTCGCCCAGCCCGAGACGAAGAGGCTCCGGCGCGCGGTCTGCAGGTGGTGGAAGGAAAAGAAGTCCTCATCGTTACCTGTACAACAACCGCGAAAGTGCAAGCGAACCATACGACCATCAGGCATTTGAAACGCACTGGCAGAGGGGTCGTCGATAGCGGGAATTACACAGAGCCCATTACGTTCAGAAGCGCCGCCAGAACAGCATCCTGATCACCCCCAGGCGGAACACTCAATGCCCCAGCAAGCAATCAGCGGCCCGCGTCAAATTAGTCATCTTTGCTATTTCTGGACATGCTGAATCGTTTGCCGTGTTCAAGGTTTCCGGCCGCAAGTCGCCGTCCACTGAATCGTCGATCCCCGCTTGAGCCTTCTACAGCCACAGCAATCGCAGGCCCTACTGGAAACGCGGCAGAGCCAGGGAAACGAAAACGGCGTAACAAAAGCCCCGCCGGCGGCGTCCAAAAGTTCGCATGACTGGTCCTCCGGCGTCGCACGGGAAGCCGAACGCGGGCGGCTAAACGAGGGCCGCCACACACAAGTGCCGCCGTCGAGTTCGGCGACTCGACGGCGGCACTGGCCAGGCAATTGCGGGGAGCCCGGAACCCTTGGAACTGTTGCCCTCAGGATGTACGGGCGGGCAGCGTCTTTGGCTTGAAGGAAGGCCGGGTGGCCTCGTACGCGGTGATGTCGGGTTCGTGCTTCAGGGTCAGCCCGATGTCGTCCAGGCCCTCGAGGAGGCGCCACCGCGTGTAGTCATCAATCTCGAACGGCGCCACAATGTTGCCGCACTGCACGGTCTTGGACACGAGGTCCACCGTCACCTCGGTACCCGGGGCGTTTTCAAGTTCTTTCCAAATGAGCTCGATGTCATCCTGGGCGACTTCGGCGGCAAGCAGGCCCTGCTTGCCGGAGTTGCCGCGGAAGATGTCGGCAAAGCGGGAGGACAGGACCGTCTTGAAGCCGAAGTCCTTCAGCGCCCAGACGGCGTGCTCGCGGGAGGAGCCGGTGCCGAAGTCGGGACCGGCCACCAGAACGGATCCTGCATTGAACGGCGCCTGGTTCAGGATGAAGGACGGGTCCTTGCGCCACGCGGCGAAGAGCGCGTCCTCAAAGCCGGTGCGCGTGATGCGCTTGAGGTACACGGCGGGGATGATCTGGTCCGTGTCGACGTTGCTCTGGCGCAGCGGGACACCGATTCCGGTGTGAGTGGTGAACTTTTCCATGGCGGATCCTTCGGGACTGTGTGGATCGAAACTGTATGGATCGAAACTGTATGGATCGAGGCTTCGGATCTGGGCGGGAAAGGCGGAGACTACGCGGCGCCGACTCGGACCGCCGCGGACTCCGGAGCAGGGTCCAGATCCGACGGCGAACTCAGGGTGCCTCGGACTGCCGTCGCCGCAGCGACCACGGGCGAGACGAGGTGAGTGCGGCCGCCCTTGCCCTGGCGCCCCTCGAAGTTGCGGTTGGACGTGGAGGCGCAGCGCTCCCCCACCTCCAGCTGGTCCGGGTTCATGCCCAGGCACATGGAGCAGCCGGCGAAGCGCCACTCGGCCCCGAAGTCCTTGAAGACCTTGTCCAGGCCCTCGGCTTCAGCCTCGAGCCGGACGCGGGCGGAGCCGGGCACCACCAGCATGCGCACGGCCGGGTCCTTGGTCCGGCCCCGGATGATGTCGGCGGCGGCCCGGAGGTCCTCCATCCGGGAGTTCGTGCAGGAGCCCAGGAACACCGTGTCCACCCGGATGTCCTTCATCGGGGTGCCGGCCTCGAGCCCCATGTACTGCAGGGCGCGTTCGGCGGCGGCCTTGGCGTTCTCATCGCCGAAGTCATCGGGCGAGGGCACCTTTGCGGACAGCGACACGCCCTGGCCCGGGTTGGTTCCCCACGTCACGAACGGTTCCAGGGTGTCGGCGTCGAGGTCCACCTCGACGTCGAACGCTGCGTCGTCGTCGGTGTGCAGCGTGTTCCAGTATTCGACGGCGGCATCCCAGTCGGCGCCCTCGGGCGCATGCGGGCGGCCGTGCATGTAGTCGTACGTGGTCTGGTCCGGAGCCACCAGCCCGGCGCGGGCGCCGGCCTCGATGGACATGTTGCAGATGGTCATCCGGGCTTCCATGGACAGCGCACGGATGGCGGAGCCGCGGTATTCCAGCACGTAGCCCTGCCCGCCGCCGGTGCCGATCTTGGCGATGACGGCCAGGATGATGTCCTTGGCGCTCACGCCGGGGCGCAGCGTGCCCTCAACATTGATCGCCATGGTCTTGAACGGCTTCAGGGACAGCGTCTGGGTGGCCATGACGTGCTCCACCTCGGAGGTGCCGATGCCCATGGCGAGCGCTCCGAAGGCGCCGTGGGTTGAGGTGTGCGAGTCACCGCAGACCACGGTCATGCCGGGCTGTGTGAGGCCCAGCTGGGGGCCCACCACGTGCACGATTCCCTGTTCGGCGTCGCCGAGGGAGTGCAGGCGGACGCCAAACTCCTGGCAGTTGTTGCGCAGGGTCTGGATCTGGGTCCGGCTGGTGAGATCGGCAATTGGCTTGTCGATATCCAGCGTGGGAGTGTTGTGGTCCTCGGTGGCGATGGTGAGGTCCGGGCGGCGCAGCTTGCGGCCGGCGAGCCGCAGACCTTCAAAGGCCTGCGGCGACGTCACCTCGTGCACCAGGTGGAGGTCAATGAAGAGGAGATCCGGCTGGGCGTTGGCTCCTTCGCCGTCCCCCTTGCGCACAACGTGCGCGTCCCAGACCTTCTCGGCCAGTGTCTTTGCCACGGCCTGCTCCCTTCACTGCGGTAAGTATTGTGCGTTCCGACGGACTATCTCCTCCACTGAACCAGCACAGCCAAGTAATACGCCAGCGCGTTGACTTGCATCTCAGATAATGAGACGTCAATATCATTACATGGACAATTCTAGTGGAGTCGGTGTCATCGATAAAGCGGCCCATGTGCTTGACGCACTTGAGGCCGGCCCCACCACCCTGGCGCAGCTCGTGGCGGCCACGGGACTGGCCCGGCCCACCGTGCACCGGCTGGCTCTCGCGCTGGTGCACCACAGGCTCGTGAGCCGCGATATCCAGGGCCGCTTCGTGCTCGGGAGCCGTCTGGTGGAACTGGCCTCCGCCGCCGGCGAGGACCGCCTCATCGCCTCCGCCGGCCCCGTGCTCATGCAGCTGCGCGACGCCACCGGCGAAAGCGCCCAGATCTTCCGCCGCCAGGGTGACTGGCGCGTCTGCGTGGCCTCCGCCGAACGCCCGATCGGGCTGCGCGACACCATCCCCGTCGGCACCCAGCTGTCCATGAAGGCCGGCTCCGCCGCCCAGGTGCTGCTGGCGTGGGAGGACCACGACCGCCTCCTGGAAGGCCTCCAGTCCGCCCGCTTCACCCCCACCGTCCTGGCCGGAGTACGACGCCGGGGCTGGGGCCAGAGCCTCGGCGAACGCGAGCCCGGTGTCGCCTCCGTTTCGGCCCCCGTCCGCGGGCCGTCCGGCCGCGTGATTGCCGCGGTGTCCATCTCCGGCCCGATCGAGCGCCTGACCCGCCAACCGGGGCGCCTGCACGCCGAAGTGGTCTGCAACGCCGGCCGTGTCCTGACGGAAGCGCTGCGCAAGACCAACGACTAAGTATGCTGTGCCCATGAACAGCTATGCGGTCTTCCTGCGGGGCATCAACGTGGGCGGCATCAATATCAAGATGGCCGATCTCAAGAACGCCCTGAAGTCCCGGCCATTTTCGGGTGTCGTGACCCTGTTGGCCAGCGGCAACGTCGTGCTGGCCAGCGAGCTGGATCCGGCCGGCGTCAAAAAGGAATTCGAGGCGTGCCTGCGGGAAACCTTCGGCTACGACGCCTGGGTGGTGGTGCTCACCGCGGGCCGTGTGGCAGCCCTGGTCGACGCGTGCCCCTACCCGGCCGACGACGCGTCCACCCATACGTACCTGACGCTCGCCTCTGACGAAGAGGTCCTCTCGGAGCTGCTCGAGGCAGGCAGGGCCTTGGACGGGGCCGAGCTCACCCGGCTGGGTCCGGAAGCCCTGGCCTGGCTCGCCCCCGCCGGCGGCACTCTGGACAGCCCTTTCAGCAAGCTCTCCTCGAAGGCGAAGTACAAGGCTGCCACCACCACACGCAACCTCCGCACCATGATCAAGGTCCGCGACGCCGCGGCCGGGATTTAGGCAGGCCGCATCCGGCCGGCCCTGCACGGACGGCTCACTGCCGACCCGCGGCGGCCTTCAGCGCGGCCGTGAACTTCGCCAGGCGGCTGACCTCACGTTCCACTGGCGCCACGACTAGTTCCCCCGCGACGGCGGCGACGGAGGCTGTCAGTCGCTTTCGTGCCACGGCACTGCGTGACGCTGCCGCCGCTCCGGAGATGAACCGCGCCCCAATCGCCAGGACGATGCCCAGCAGCACTCCCCCGGCGATCATCACCGTAGGAACCGGCCAGCCCTGGACCCGTGGGACCTCTGGCACCGGCAGTTGCAGGTAACCGAGCGCAGCCAGGACTCCCAGCCACGCGAATCCGGCCAGGGCCGTTACCAAGGCGAGCCACTGAACCGCATTGAACCCACCCCACCACCAGGACTTCCTGCCAGCGGACAACTCTGTGGAGACAATTGCCTGGTCCAGTGCATCCGGCAGCCGGTCGTTTCCTTCCCGGGCGGCGCCGCGGATGGCCGCCCGCCACGGGCCAGGGGCACCGGCGGACGCCGCCTCAGCGAATTCCCGGACGGCGGCATCGGCCCGCGCCTGTTCCGGCGCCCCGGCAGGAGGCAGCGAGGTCCGGTTCAGCTCAGGCTTGGCGCCCTCGCGGCGCAGGTTCAGACGCCGCAGCGGATCCGGCCGGAACCTGGCCAGCCAGCGGGTCACCGGCCAGCCCGTGTGCCGGGTTGCCTCCAGCCGGTAGGACCGGGCGACGGCATCGACCACCAACGGCACATTGGCGGCCACAGCCAACTCCCCCGCCAGCCGGGCCTTGGCCGCGGCCGTCGCACCTGCGGCCGTCCCGCCACCGGCGGCCGTCGTGCCACCCGTGGGCAGGCCGGACGCCTCGGCCAGCCGGGCGGCGGCCTGCGAGACATCTGCCGCAAGTCGCTGTGACATTGCCTTCCGCTGCATCGCCACCTGCCGGATCGCGGCCCGCACCTTGTCCACCCCCGTCCCCAGCACAGCGGAAGCCCCGAGGACCTGAACTTTGCCCAGCCCGTCCCGCGCCAGGATAGCTGTGAGGGATTCCAGGACCGGCCGGACCTCGTGCTCCGGGAGCCTGTCGATCTGGTTGAGCACCACGATCGTCACGGCCCCGTGCGAGGACAGCGGGGCCAGGAAATCGTTGTGCACGGCGGCGTCGGCATATTTCTGCGGATCGAGGACCCAGACGAGGACGTCCACGATGCCCACCATCCGCTGCACAATCTCACGGTTGGCGGCCCTGGTCGAGTCAAAGTCCGGCAGGTCCAGAAGGATCAGCCCGGTGTCGTCGTCGGCGAACCCTTTGATCGGTGCCGCAGCGTGGCGCTTTCGGACCTCCAGCCAATCCAGCAGCGCATCGCTGCCCTGGACGCCCCAAATGCCCGCCAGCGGCTCGGTGGTGGTCGGCCTGCGCACGGCCGCCGTCGCGATCTCCTCGCCGCTTACGGCATTGAAAAGCGATGACTTGCCGCTGCCGGTGGCTCCAAAAAACCCGACCACCGTGTGGTCTCCGGACAGCGACCGCCGCGAACTCGCGCGGTCGAGCACCTGCAGGACACCGGCCAGGATCTCCTCCGGGAGGACTCCGGATGAGAGCTCCGTGGCGCTGTTGAGCGCTTCCAGCCTGCGATCGAGCTGGGACGTCTCGCGGGCGGCCGCATGACGGCTCATGACGTGGCCGCCAGCCGGCGCAGTGCCGCCGCATGCCCGGCAATGGCTGAGGGCGGCACGCCGCCGTCGACCTCCAGCCGGGTCAAGAACCGCCGACACTCCGCAGCCAGCAGGCCCTGGCACCGCAGATGCAGGTCTTCGCGCGCGGTCCGGGCCAGCCGGCGGACGGCGTCCTCCCCGAATACTGCCTCCAGGAGGCGCTGACCCACGACGGCGGTGCCGCCGGCAACTCCGATCTCAAGCCCGGTCAGGCCCGCGGTCATGGAGAACACCACAATCATCAAGGCAGCGCCGAGGCCGTTGATTCCGAAGGACAACCAGCGGGCCTGGGTGCGCTTGCCCTGGCCTTCGGTGCGGATGAGTTCCATCAGGCTCCCCTGCCAAGCGCGGATTTCGGCCGCCACAGCATCCGCGAAGCCCTCGGAGGCACCGGAAAGATCGTCGGTGCCCAGCACCTGCCTTCCGGCGGGGTCTGAACGCCACCGCTGGTCGGTGTGCTCGGCGGCCTTAGCGGCTTGATCGACAATGACCGCCTGCAGTCCCGTTTCGATCGCGGTTTCCACCCTGACCGCAGGCGCCGGTTCACCCCGGACGAACGCGCCCACGCGGTCACGGAAGCGTCCGATGCTCTGTTCCATGGCGCGGAAGAACTCCCCGGTCCCGACGAAGTCCTGCCAGCGCGCCAGCACTTCGCCGCGCAGCAGTGCGCCGTCGCGGGTGGCCTCGAGGATCCTGGCTACGGCGTCGTCATAAGCGTTGCGGGCGTCGGCTGCGAGAACATCGGCTGCGTGCTGCTGTTCGGACAGCGCCCGCTCCGCCGCGTCGACGCGGTGGGCGAGCGCGAGGAGGGTGCCGTTGAGGGTGCGCCGGGCGATTCCGGCCCGTCCCGCAGCGTCCCCGGCCAGCTTCCCGAGCCAAACGCGCAGCGGCTCGACGGCCCCTGCAGGAAGCATCCCCGCGGCACCCAGCGGCAGCTCCGGCACCACAAACAGTTTGGCGGCCCCCAGCCCTTCCCGGCTGAGCATGGCCTGCAGATCCGCGCTAACCTCCGCTTCCGCCGCTGGCGGCACCCGGTCCAGGACCACGGCCACCATGATGTCGCGGGAGGCCGCATCCAGGAGCAGGCGCCAGGGCACGGCGTCGGCATACCGGTTGGCTGTGGTGACAAACACCCAGAGGTCTGCGGCGGCAAGCAACTGCCCGGCCAGCTGCCGGTTGTTCTCGGAAATGGAGTCGACGTCGGGCGCGTCGACCAGGGCGATTCCGGGCGGGACCGCGGAGTCGGAGACAAGGACCAGGGAGGTCACCGGGCCGGGATCCAACGCCGCATCAGCCGGGGCCGGCGCCCGGCCGTCCACGAGGGCACCCCGGATGCGGCCCAGGGCCGGCAGCACCCGCTGGCCCTCAAACCAAGCGGCGTCGGCGGGATGGTGCAGCAGGATGGGCTGGCGGGTGGTGGGGCGGATCGCACCGGCCCGCGTGACGGGGTGGCCCACCAGGGCGTTGACCAGGGTGGATTTTCCGGCCCCGGTGGAACCGCCCACCACGGCCAGCAGGGGCGCGTCGAGGCTGCGGTACCGGGGCAGGATGTAGTCATCGAGTTGAGCCACGGCCCTTCGAAGGTCCAGGCGCGTTTGGTCCGTCCCGGGGAGGGCGAGCGGCAGCCGGAGGGCCGCGAGGTCCTGCCGCACTGCCTCCAGGAGGGCCACGCCGGTTGCGGCCCCGGGGCCGGTTTCATGGGAGCTCACTGCATCATCATGCCAGTTCAGAACGTGGTTCCTGCGGGGGCGCCGCTGCGCGGAACCAAAGCGCCATGCGCAGCGCCTAGCGGGACTCGGAGCGCCCGGCAATACGCCGGCGGACGAGTCTCGCCTGGAAGCCCAGCCATCGGGGGAAACGAAAAACGGCCCCGGGCTGATGCCCGGGACCGTTTTCATTGTGACCCCAGCGGGATTCGAACCCGCGTTACCGCCGTGAGAGGGCAGCGTACTAGGCCGCTATACGATGGGGCCGCGTACTTCCTGAACAGCATTTCTGCCATTCAAGCCAAATGATTGTTTCATACATTTGGCCGCCGTTTCAAATCGGACCAGCCGATTCAAAACTTCCGAATTTCAGCGGAAACCCGCGGAACTTCAGAGCTGGGATACCAGGACTCGAACCTAGAATGACGGTACCAGAAACCGTAGTGTTGCCAATTACACCATATCCCAAAGGCACTTTCGCTCCGGATGTTTGGGCCTAAACCCTCGCTCCCGGCGCCTCAGCACGAGTAATTACTTTACCTGAGAGTTTTCACTTCCACAAATCGGGCGTACGGCGGCGGGATCGGGCCGCCGGGGCGGGCCGCGCGCGGCGTCGATGGCCGCAATACCCGCGCCAGCCCTTGCCAATCCGGCGGAAACACGTTTACGCTCGGTAAGTTACCAACGAGTAACCACCCCTCCCCCACTCCGTCGCGGGCAGCTTTGCGCTCATTTTCCGGTGTTAGCTGCGTCACAGCTGCTGGGGTGGCCGACAGCAGAGCCGCTGCCGGCGGGAACGTCGAGAGGAATCATGTGCCACAGAGTCGTGCCGCTATCAGCAAGACCCGGACCCGTGCGCAGCAAATCGCCATCGCCACCCTGGCGTTGCTGCTCATGGCCCTGCTGGGGTTCTATACCCTCGTCACGGGCCGCATCACGGACGGTTCGGCCAAGCTCAAGGACGGGGCCGCCCAGGCGTCCGCCGGAGCCGGCAAGCTGGACGACGGCGCCGGGAAACTCGCCAACGGCGCCAGCCTGGCCGATACCGGGGCTGGAAAACTTTCCGCGGGGGCGGAAAAGATCTCCTCGGGCATCAGCACCAAGCTGGCACCCGGGGCGGACAAGCTCCAGGCCGGTGCCGGCCAGTTGGCCGAAGGTGCCGTCAAGATCGAAGCCGATGTCACCAGCAAGCTGGCCCCCGGCGTCTACAAAGTCGACGACGGTGCGCAGAAGCTCGCGGCGGGGGCCGTGCAGCTTTCGGCCGCGCTGACGCCGACGCCGGCGGGCAACGCAGAGAACAACCTCGCCGACGGGGCCACCCGGCTCGACGGCGGCGCGGCCCGGCTGGCCGGCGGCACCGCAGCGCTGGCAGGCGGCACGGACCAGCTCAAGGGCTACCGCGGCGCCAACGGCAATCCGGAGGCCGGAACCGGGACCGCGGCCCTGGCTCAGGCGCTGGAACTGCTGGAGGCGGCGGCGGATGACCCGGTCAAGGGGCTCGTTCCGCTTTCGGTGGTGAAGGACAAGATCGCCAAGATCACCGCGGGCGCGCGCAAGCTCGACGTCGGTGCCAGCCAGCTGCAGGCCGGGGCGCAGCGGCTGCAGGACGGCGCGGGCCAGCTGAACGCAGGAACGGGCAAGCTCAGGGCCGGATTCGCGACGCTGGCCGGGAAGCTCAACAGCCAGGACCCCGGCAGCCCGGGCGTGGTGCTTGGCACCCGGCTTCTGGCCGACGGCACGTCCAAGATCCGGGTCGGGATGGACGGGGTCCCCGGCGACCCCGAGCACCCGGGCCTGCTCAAGGCCGCCGCCCGGATGACCGAGGGCAGCTCTCGCCTGGCCGACGGAACCGTGGCCCTGAACGCCGGGATCAAGGGCAATCCGGCCGATCCTGCCAACCCCGGCCTGCTGGGCGGCTCCCAGGCCCTGGCTTCCGGGGCCTCAGAACTCTCGGCCGGCAGCACCAAGCTGGCGTCCGGCTCCTCGAAGCTGGCCACGGGGGCGGATAAGCTCGCGGACGGCAACGCCCGGATTGCCGATGGCACCGGCACGCTGTATTCCGGAGCTGCCGCGGTGTCGCCCACCAGCTTGCTCCGGCAGTCCGACGCCGCCACGGCACTGGGACTCGTCGCGGTGCTGGCCCTTGGCGCCGTTGGCGCCTTTTTGGCGCTGCGGAAGAGGCAGGCCGGACCACGGTAACTTCCGGTGCCGGTTGCAGCGCCGGTTGCGGCGCCCGTTACAGCGGGGGTTGCGCCAGCAGGTCCAGCAGGGAGCCGACCTCGCGGCCCAGGAAGCCCGGGGCCGGTTCCCCGCCGCGGTTCAGCCAGACGCCGAGGAGGCCGGCCGCCGTCGAACCTTCCGCATCGAGCAGCCGGTTGTCACCGACGTACAGCGTTTGGCCGGGACCCGTACCGATCCGCCGGACACCCTCGAGGTAGATCGCCGGGTCCGGCTTTGCGGCGCCAACGGTGTCGGTGCCAACCAGAACGGTAATCCGTTCCAGCCCGGCCGCATCCAGCTTCACGCGCTGATAGTCGTGGACGTTGTTGCTCACGGCGCCGTAGGGAATGCCGGCCGCGTCCAGGGCGTCCAGCAGGGGCCCGACGTCGTCGAACGCCCGGATGTAGCCGTGCTGGCGGCTCGCGTAGGAACTCACCCAGTGGTGGGCCTGTTCGCCGTCGGCAAGTTCGACGCCGAAGTACCCCAGCGCCGCCCGGCCGCGGAGCAGGCGCTGTTCATTGAACGTGATCTCGCCGGCCAGGTAGCGGTCGTAGAAATGGGTGGTCTCGCGGGTGAAGATCCGCCCGAACCTCTCCCACCCGGCCTCGTCCAGGCCGGGCAGAAGGTGCTCGCTGACGTCGCGGAGGGCCGCCGTCATGGCGAATTCGAGGTCCACGAGGGTGTCATCGATGTCGAACAGAACCCCCTGGACAGCGCCGCCGTCCAGGCCCGCTGCCAGCATGTCAGCCGCGGAAAGCGCGCAGGCGGGCCAGGGAGGAATCCTTGCCCAGGATGACCATGGACTCGAACAGCGGCGGGGAGATCCGCCGGCCCGAGACAGCCGTGCGGACCGGGCCGAACGCCAGGCGCGGCTTGACGCCGAGGCCTTCCACGAGGGCTTCCTTCAGGGCGGCCTGGATGTTCTCGGCCGTCCAGTGGGCAACGGGCTCCAGGGCGGCCAGGGCGGCGTCGAGCACCTCGGTGAGGTTCTCCGGCAGGCCCTTGCGGGCGTCATCGGCGACGTCGATGGCGTCGTCGGCCTTGAACAGGAACGCGATCATTTCGGGGGCCTCGCCCAGCAGCGAGATGCGCTCCTGGATCAGCGGTGCGGCCTCGGCCAGGATCTCCTCATCGCGGTCCGTGAGGCTCTCCCCCACGAAGCCGGCGGCCTGCAGGTAGGGCACCAGGCGGCCGCGGAAGTCCTCGGCGCCGAGCATGCGGATGTGGGTGCCGTTGATGGCTTCGGCCTTCTTGATGTCGAAGCGGGCCGGGTTGGCCAGCACGTCGTTGACGTCGAAGTGCTCGATCAGCTGGTCCACGGTGAAGATGTCCTCGTCGGCGGAGAGGCTCCAGCCGAGCAGGGACAGGTAGTTCAGCAGGCCCTCGGGGATGAAGCCACGGTCCCGGAGCAGGAACAGGTTGGACTGGGGGTCGCGCTTGGAGAGCTTCTTGTTGCCCTCGCCCATGACGTACGGCAGGTGGCCGAAGACCGGCATGTAGCTGGCGACGCCGATGTCCATCAGCGCCTGGATCAGCACCACCTGACGGGGCGTGGAGGAGAGCAGGTCCTCGCCGCGGAGCACGTGGGTGATGCCCATGAGGGCGTCGTCCACCGGGTTGACCAGGGTGTAGAGCGGGGAGCCGTCGGCGCGGACAATGACGTAGTCCGGGATGCTGCCGGCCTTGAAGGTGATCTCGCCGCGGACCATGTCCGTGAACGTGACGTCCTCGTCGGGCATCCGCACGCGCAGCACAGGCTGGCGGCCCTCGGCCTTGAACGCGGCGAGCTGGTCCTCGGAGAGTTCGCGGTCGAAGTTGTCGTAGCCGAGCTTCGGGTCGCGGCCGGCGGCGCGGTGGCGGGCTTCAACTTCTTCCGGCGAGGAGTAGCACTCGTAGGCGTAACCGGCGTCGATCAGCTTGGCCACGACGTCCTTGTAGAGGTCCAGGCGCTGCGACTGGCGGTAGGGCTCGTGCGGGCCGCCGACTTCCACGCCCTCTTCCCAGGTGATGCCGAGCCATTTGAGGGCCTCGAGCAGCTGCTGGTAGCTCTCCTCCGAGTCGCGGGCCGCGTCCGTGTCCTCGATCCGGAACACAAAGGTGCCCTTCGTGTGCCGGGCGTGGGCCCAGTTGAACAGGGCGGTGCGGATCAGGCCGACGTGCGGGGTCCCCGTGGGTGACGGGCAGAACCGGACACGGACCGGGGTGTCAGCGGTGACTTCACCGGTGGAGGCAGCAAGGGCGGAGCTGGGAGCAGTAGTCATAGTGGTACCAACATTACCAATCTCTACAACCGCCACTTGTCCGGATTTCCGCTGCGGAAACGGACAGCCGCCCCGTGGATCCACGGGGCGGCTGTCTGAAATCGGCGCGAAGAACCGTTAGCGGCGGACCACCGGGTTGGAGAGCCTTCCGATGCCCTCGATCTCGACCTCGTAGCGGTCGCCTGCCTGCACGGAGCCGACGCCGGCCGGGGTACCGGTCATGATGACGTCGCCGGGCAGCAGGGTGAAGGCCTGCGAGACGATGGAGACGAGCTCCCGGACGCCGCGGATCATCTGGTTGGTGCTGCCGTCCTGGCGCAGTTCGCCATTGAGCCGGCCCTGGATCTGCAGGTCCTCGGTGTCGAGCTCGGTCTCGATCCACGGCCCGAGCGGGGCCGAGGTGTCGAAGCCCTTGGCCCGGGCCCACTGCAGGTCCGTCTTCTGGACGTCGCGGGCGGTGAGGTCATTGCCGCAGGTGTAGCCGAAGATCACATCATCGACCCGGTCCTCGGGCACATCCTTGCAGATCCGGCCGATGACGACGCACAGTTCGGCCTCGAAGGAGACGTCCTCTGAGAACTCCGGCAGGACAATGGGATCGTTCGGCCCGATCACGGAGGTGTTGGGCTTGAGGAACAGCAGGGGCTGCGCCGGGACCTCGTTGCCGAGTTCCCGGGCGTGCTCCGCGAAGTTGCGGCCAACCCCGATCACCTTGCTGCGCGGGATGATCGGCGCCAGCAGGCGGACGTCCTCCAGCTTGTGCTTCGTAGGGGTTCGTTCCACGCCGTGGAAGAAGGGGTCGCCCTTGATGACAGTGACTTCCTCACTGCCGGGCTCACCTTCCACGATGCCGTAGAGGGGATCAGAATCGACTACAAACCGGGCGATACGCATGGTTCCTACCCTACCGTCCCCTCAGTGCGCAGGTAGTCCAGCTGCGCGGCGACGGAGAGTTCCGCGGCGCGGCGGACGGAGGGGTCGACGTCGGCGTACACGGCGTCCGTGACGGCGCGGACATCGGCGGCGGCGCTCAGTGCCGCGAGGGCTGCCCGGACCTGTTCGAGCCGGCCCCGCCGGTGGTCCCGGTAGGCGCGGGCGACGGCGTCCAGGGCCGGCAGCACCGGGCCGTGGGCCGGCAGCACCGTGGCTGGCCCAAGGCTTTCGAGCCGGTCCAGCGAGTCGAGGTAGTCCCGGAGGGTGCCGTCGGGGTAGTCCAGCACCGTGGTTCCGGAGCCCAGAATCGTGTCCCCGGTCAGCACCGAGCCGTGCGGGCCGTCCTGCGGCAGGTGGAAGCACAGCGAATCCGAAGTGTGGCCCGGCGTCGCCAGAACCCGGATGTCAGTTCCGGCCGCCCGGATGGTTTCGCCGTCCTGCAGCGGGGGTGCACCGTGGCAGTGGGCGGGGTCCGCGGCCCGGACCGGTGCGCCCGTCAAGGCCGAAAACCTCTCGGCGGCCGCGGTGTGGTCTGCGTGCCGGTGCGTGATTAGGATGAGTTCGACCGGCCCCTCGCCGGCCAGCGCCTGAAGGTGCGGCCCGTCGAGGGGCCCGGGGTCGACGGCGACCCTTGCCGCCGCCCCCGGGGCGCCAATGAGATAGGAGTTGGTTCCATCCAGGCTCATGGGGCCCGGATTCGGGGCGAGGCGGAACCGGGTCAGCTCACTGCTGCGGACAATGCCGCGGGATGTCTCGGAGGTCACGGACCCATCCTTGCATTGAATCGGGCGCCGTTGGCCCCAGCCCGGGACCACAGACGCCGACGGCGGCCCTCACCCGAAGGTGGGGACCGCCGTCGTGCACTAAGACGTTCTGTGGCTAGGCCAGCCGGGTCAGCCAGCCGTGGGTGTCCTCCACGGTGCCGGTCTGGATCCCGAGCAGCTGGGCGCGGATGGCCAGGGTGGTCTCCCCCGCCGTCGCGTCCTCGGAACCGATGAACTCGGTGGTGTCCTTGAGCACGCCGATGGGGGTGATGACCGCGGCGGTGCCGCAGGCGAAGACCTCGGCAATGTCTCCCGAGGCAACACCGTCGCGCCACTCATCCAGGGTGATCTTGCGTTCGGTGACTTCCCGGCCCATGTCCCGGGCCACCTGGATCACGGACATCCGGGTGATCCCCTCCAGGATGGTGCCGGAGAGCGCCGGGGTGACGAGCGAGCCGTCCTTCATGACGAAGAAAACGTTCATGCCGCCGAGTTCCTCGACAGCGTTGTCGTTGAACTGGTCCAGGAAGAGGACCTGCTTGCAGCCGTTGGCCTCGGCCTCCTGCTGGGCGATCAGCGAGGCAGCGTAGTTGCCGCCGCACTTGGCGGCGCCTGTTCCGCCGCGGCCGGCGCGGGCGTATTCGCGCGAGATCCAGATGGAGACGGGCTTGAGTTCGCCGCCGAAGTAGTTGCCGGCCGGGGAGGCGATCACGCGGAAGGAGACCTCGCGCGCTGCCCGCACGCCCAGGAACGCCTCGGTGGCGATCATGAAGGGCCGCAGGTACAGGGCTTCGCCGTCGCCGGCGGGGACCCAGTCCTTGTCTGCCGCGACGAGCTCGCGGATGGCGCCGAGGAAGTACTCTTCCGGGAGTTCGGGCAGGGCCAGGCGCCGGGCGGACTTGTTCAGCCGTGCGGCGTTGGCCTCGGGCCGGAACGTCCAGACCGAGCCGTCGGCGTGGCGGTAGGCCTTGAGGCCCTCGAAGATCTCCTGGCCATAGTGCAGCACGGCGGCGGACGGGTCGAGGGAAATCGGGCCGTAGGGCTCAACGCGCGCGTCGTGCCAGCCGCCGTTGCCGGCGGCGTCGACGCTGTAGTCCACAATCGCGGTGTGGTCGGTGAAATAGTCGCCGAATCCCGGGTTTGCCAGGATGGCGGCACGCTCTTCAGCAGACTTCGGGGTCTCCGACAGGTGCTGGGTGAATTCGACGCCATGGGCAGTCTGAGTCATGGTTCCTCCACGATCGGCTGCCTGGTGTGGGAACGTGGTTCACCCTCGGACCACGGCAGCATATTGGTGATTCGAAACAAGCTTACGCCCGTTGGCAGCACGGTTTTGCGGTGTCTGCAGTCGCCTGCCGTGCAGGAAATGCAGGCGGGGCCTACAGCGCCGCCGCGATGGCGTCGCCGATCGCGCTGGTGGTGCGGACGGCGCCGTCGCGGGCTTCGACGTCGGCCGTGACGGCCGCCTCGATCTTCCGGGCGGCGGCGGCGAAGCCGAGGTGGTCGAGCAGGAGCGCCGCGGAGAGGATGGCGGCGGTGGGGTCGGCCTTCTGCTGACCGGCGATGTCCGGGGCGGACCCGTGGACCGGTTCGAACATGGACGGCGCGGTGCGGTCCATGTTGAGGTTGCCGGAGGCGGCGAGGCCGATCCCGCCGGTCACGGCCGCCGCGAGGTCGGTGATGATGTCGCCGAACAGGTTGTCGGTGACGATCACGTCGAAGCGGGCCGGATCGGTGACCATGAAAATCGTGGCGGCGTCGACGTGGAGGTAGTCGTGCGTGACGTCGGGGAACTCCTGGGCCACGGCCTCGACCGTGCGCTTCCACAGCTGGCCGGCGAAGACCAGGACGTTGTGCTTGTGCACGAGGGTGAGCTTCTTGCGGGGGCGGTCGTTGGCCCGGCGGAACGCGTCGCGGACCACGCGCTCCACGCCATGGGCGGTGTTCAGGGACACCTCGGTGGCCACCTCGTGGGGGGTGCCGGCGCGCAGTGTGCCGCCGTTGCCCACGTAGGGGCCCTCGGTGCCTTCGCGGACCACGATGAAGTCGATCTCGCCGGGGTTCGCGAGCGGGCTGCCGACGCCGGCGTACAGGCGGGAGGGCCGCAGGTTGACGAAGTGGTCCAGGCTGAAGCGCAGCTTCAGCAAGAGCTCGCGCTCGATGATGCCGGAGGGGATCCGGGTGTCGCCGGGGGCCGCGCCGACGGCGCCGAACAAGATGGCGTCGCGGGTGCGGAGGTCGGCGAGGGTGGCCGCGGGGAGGGTCTCCCCCGTCGCGAGCCAGTGCTCCGCCCCCAGCTTGTAGTGGGTCTGCTGGAGCACGATCCCTTCTGCGGCCGCGGCCTTTTCAAGGACCTTCAGGGCTTCGGCGGTGACCTCCGGGCCGATGCCGTCGCCCGGGATGACTGCCAGATCAATCGTGGATGCGCTCATATTTTCAGCGTAGCCAAGTGATCCACATTCTGGTCAAGTTGTCTCACTATTCGATCACCCCTACGGACGCTCCCTCACTTTCGGTAGGAAAAGACGAAACGCTCCCCCACTTCCTGCGGCAAAAAGCGAAACGCTCCCGCACTTCCGTAACGGAAGTGCGGGAGCGTCACCCGAAACGCCGCCGGATCTGCGGGAGCGTCACCGCAACCATCGCCGGATCTGCGGGGGCGTCAGGGCCGCAGGGGCTCAGGCGTCGGCGGGTTCCTCGTACTTCGGGAACACCGGGGCCGGGGCGGGCAGTTCCGTGCCGGCGGCGATCGGCGTGCCCAGGGCCGAGAACTGGCGCGCCGCGCCCTCGGGCTGGCCGAGCGTGTGCAGGATCGCCGCCGTCGCCACCGGCATGACCGGCTGGGCCAGGATCGCGACGATCCGCAGCACCTCGAGCGTCACGTAGAGCACAGTGTTCATGCGTTCGACGTCGGTCTTGCGCAGCACCCACGGGGCTTGCTCGGCGAAGTAGGCGTTGGTGTCCCCCAGGACAGCCCAGATGGCCTCCAGTGCGCGGCTGAACTCCTGCTTCTCGAACGCGGCCCGGGCGGCGTCAAGCAGTCCGTTGGCCTGGGCCAGAATCGCGGTGTCCTCGGCGGAAAATGCGCCGGGCGCGGGCACGCGGCCCTCGCAGTTCTTGGCCACCATGGACAGCGACCGCTGGGCCAGGTTGCCGAAGTTGTTGGCGAGGTCCGAATTCATCCGGCCCACGATTGCCTCGTGGTTGTAGTTGCCGTCCGCGCCGAAGGGGACCTCGCGCAGGAAGAAGTAGCGCACCTGGTCCAGGCCGTACTGGGCCACGAAGTCCGCGGGGGCCACCACGTTTCCGAGCGACTTGGACATCTTGACGCCGTTGTTCTGCAGGAAGCCGTGGATCATGATGCGCTTCGGCAGCTCCAGTCCGGCGCTCATGAGGAACGCCGGCCAGTAGATGGCGTGGAAGCGGGAGATGTCCTTGCCGATCACGTGGACGTCGGCCGGCCAGAACTTCTTGAAGGAGTCCGAGTCGACGTCCGGGTAGCCGACGCCGGTCAGGTAGTTGGTCAGCGCATCGACCCACACGTACATGACGTGCTTGTCGTTGCCGGGTACGGGAACGCCCCAGTCGAACGTGGTGCGGCTGATGGACAGATCCTCCAGACCGCGCCGGACGAAGCTGATGACCTCGTTGAACCGGGACTGCGGGGCCCCGAATTCCGGGTGGGCCTCGTAGAGCGCCAGCAGTTTGTCCTGATAGGAGGAGAGCCGGAAGAAGTAGCTCTCCTCGGCCGTCCAGGTGACCTCGGTGTCGGATTCGCGTGAGTAGCGGATCCCGTCGTCCTTGACCACGGTCTCGTCCTCGACGTAGAACGCCTCGTCGCGGACCGAGTACCAGCCTTCGTACTTGGACAGATAGATGTCCCCGTTGGCTTCCATCTTCTTCCAGATGGCCTGCGACGCTGCGTAGTGGTCGGCGTCCGTGGTGCGGATGAAACGGTCGTACGAGACCCCCAGGGCCGCGTGCGCCGCCTTGTAGATCTCGGCGTTCCGGTCCACCAGCTCCTTGGGCGTGACGCCCTCCTTCTCGGCGGCCTGGGCGATCTTCATGCCGTGCTCGTCGGTTCCGGTGAGGAAGAAGACGTCGTACCCGTCCAGACGCTTGAAGCGGGCCATCGCATCGGTGGCGATGTACTCGTACGCATGGCCGATGTGCGGTACCCCGTTGGGGTACGTGATGGCCGTGGTGATGTAGAACGGGGTCTTGTCAGTTGAAGTCACGGTCTAAATCTAGATCAGTTCTGTGAGGGTATCGCTCTGGCGGACCAGTTCGTGGTCATGTGAAGCCACCAGCACGGCAATGCCGTCCGAGGTGGTGTCCTTGAGGATGCTGATGATGCGGTTGGCCGCGGCCCGGTCCAGGCTGGCCGTGGGCTCGTCGACCACCAGGACGCGGGTGCCGAGGATGAGCGCCCGGGCGATCGCGACGCGCTGGCGTTCACCGCCGGAAAGCTGCGCCGGACGGTGACGCATGCGCCGGCCCAGGCCCACGAGGTCCAGGAGGTCCTTGGCCATGTCGCGGCGCTTCTCGACCTCGCCGTCCGGCACGGCCGGCAACAGAACGTTCTCGAGCGCGCTCATCCCGTCGATCAGCGCACCGCCTTGGTCGACGTAGCCGATCAGGGCCCGGCGGCGGTCGGCGATCTCGTCGTCGCCCATGGTCTCGAGCGAGTCGCCTTCCCAGAACACCCGGCCCGACGTCGGCAGGGTCAGTCCCGCGCCGACGGTCAGGATGCTGGTCTTGCCCGAGCCGGAGCGGCCCGCGACGCAGTGCATTTCGCCGGCGTGCAGGGTCATGTTGAAGTCGTCCACGACGTTGACGGCCTCGGCACCGCCCTTGCCGCCGCCGTAGTGGATGGTGATGTTGCTCAGTTCCAGCGGGGTGGCGTGGTCCGTGGCCTTCACGATCGTGTTGGCGCGGGTCTTGTGCGCACCGCGACGGGTGCTGGCGGTCATCCGGTCGTGTGCCTCCCGGTCAAGGTTCAGCTCGTTAGTCATTGGACCACTTTCGTTGCAATCGGAATCCAGCAAAGTACAGCTACGAGACCGGCAATTGCGGCCCACAGCGCGGCGTAGGGGGCCAGGAGGAGGCCGATGCCGAGGGCGCCCACAACACCCAGCGGCAGCGCGACGGTTCCCACCATGGCGTTTTCAAAGAAGCGGACCTGGCCCAGCATGTCAGGGTTCCAGCCCATGGCCCGCAGCGTGCCCAGGTACTGGCGCTTGGCCTGCAGCTCGAAGCGGCCGGTGACCATGGTCAGCAGCAGCCCGACGGCAACACCGGACACGCCCAGGATGATGCTGGGCAGGGCGATGCTGGCCGCGGCCAGCCCGCTGAGGGCGCTGGCGCCGGCGGCCCGCGGAATGTCGATCAGCAGGGCGACGAGTCCGCCGACGGCCGCGGCGAAGACACCGACGGCAACGGCCAGCGAGATGGTGTTGAACTTGTTGGTGCTCAGCTGCCGGTTGGCGAAGGTCAGCGGGGAATCGACCGCGATGAGCCGTTCATCGTGTTGCGGCTCCTGGTCCACGACGTCGCGGTGGCGCAGCTGCTGCGCCGCGATGAACGCGGCACCGGCGTACAGCACCAGGACCGACGCCGAGACCACCGCGGTGGCGGTGCTCCAGCTGATCAGGCTCAGGACGATTCCGACGACGGCCAGCAGCGCGGCGCCGACGCCGAATTCGGCCAGCACCCAGGAACGGATCTTGCGCTGGGTCCAGCCCATGGCGCGCAGGGTACCGGCCTCGCTGCGCCGTTTGCGGATGTAGCTGACGGTGGAGGCACCGGTCAGGAGGGCAGCACCGCAGAGGGTCAGGAACAGCAGGGTCAGGTTCGTGGCGGTCAGCGAGCCGGACACGGCGTCCGCGGCGTCCTGGCGGACCCACGATTGCTGCACGGTGCCCAGCGGCGATTCCTTGCCGGCGTCGTCCTTGGAGTAGCCGGGAACGGCGATGCTGGCGTCTTCGCGGGCCGAACCGGCCACCACGGTGGCCTGCAGGCCCATGTCGCGGATCTCGTTGGCGAGCTTCTCCACCTCGGGCTGCGCCTGCTTCCAGCTGCCCGGGACCTTGGCGCGGACCCGGACGGCGTCGATCACGTTGGCGTTCGCATCGTAGCCGCGGGCGGCGGCGAGGCCGTAGTAGTCGGTGATGGCTCCGGCGGACTGGCTGACCAGGCCCGTGGCGCTCAGCGACGGCTTGAGTTCGGTGTTGACGTCCTTGCCCGACGCGTCTTTGGTCAGGGTGAACGGCGCGGGGTCATAGCCGCCCAGGGGCAGCCGGTTGACGTCGCCGGCAGCTTCCTTGACGTTCGCGGCGTCGAAGGTGCCGTAGACCATGGCCAGCGGCGTGGCCAGCTTCTTGCCGGTTTCGAGGTTCTGGCGGTACGAGCGCTCGTCTACAGGTTCGCGCTGGGTCTGGTCGACGGCTTCGCCGTTGGCGGCCTTGTCCGGCAGCCGGTTCACGGTGACCCAGTCTCCGGGCGTGGCGCTCTTGTCAACGGCGCCGTTGGCGGCGGTTTCGCCGTCCTTGTATGTCGGGGCGGCGGCGAAGTTGGTGGTCCAGGTGGCCGGGTTGTAGAGGCCCTGGCTGAAGGATCCGGTGTCGCCCATGAGCTGGGAGAGGTCCTTGGACCCGGGCCAGGCGAGGGCGAACGGGGACTTGGAAACGAACGGCAGGTAGTCCTTGTCCAGCGAGCGGGTCACGGTGCCGACGTCCTTGGTGACGTTCCCGGAGTCGTCGATTTCCTCGATTTTGACCGAGTACTTCAGGTCCAGGGCGGTGCCCGAGCGCACGATCAGCGGGATGGCCTGGGAATCGTCGGTGAGCTGGCCGTCGCGCTTGGCCTGCTGGTACTGGGTCATCAGCGGTGCCCAGTACTTGAGCTTGACGCCGAGGAAGTCCGGGCCTTCCTTGAGTTCGTCCATGCTGATGCCGTTGGTGAAGAGGCTCTCGAAGTGCCGGCCGATCGCGCCGGCGTTGCGGGCGTCCGCGGGCGGGGCCTTCTCCAGCGGGGACAGGAAGTCACCGGCCGTGCCAAGCAGCGCCCGTTCGGAGACGGGGTCGACGGCGACGACGGACTCGGTCACCTGCGGAGCCATCGGCAGGGAAACGGAGAGGTTGAAGAGGTTGTGCTCGGAGCCACCGGCCGGGGTGGGGAACTTGATGCCGGTCTCGCCCTCCGGGCCCTGGATGCGGACGTTCTTGCCGCCCTCAACCTGTTCCTCGACCAGCTTCGCCTTGCCGAGGGAGCCCTCGGCCGTGGTCTTGAACAGGGTCTGGTCGGAGTGGCCGTCGGAGCTGACGGCGCTTGCCGTGAGGCGGTATTTCTTTGGCGTGTCGCTCAGTACCGATTCCGCGGCCGGCCACTTGCTCGGATCCGTGGCGGTCGGGTCGCCGGAGGTGCCCGCGAGGCCCGCGTTGAAGCCCAGGTAGTCGGTGGCGTCCAGCCGCGGCGACTCCAGGTTCTGCGTCACACGCGAGACCAGGCTGATGGGGGCGGCCACAGAGGTGCCGGAGAGCTTGCGGATCGAATCCAGCTGCTCGAAGCTGATGCCGCCCTGGCCGGTGGCGATGTCCGGCTGCATCAGGCCGCCGTTATCCTTCGCCTTGGCCTGCACCAGGACGTCATAGAGCCCCCGGGAGTTTTGGTCCACGGTCCTGCTCAGCGCCGCCTGGGACTGACCCTGGACGAGCACGGACAGGCACATGGCCACGATCAAAATGGACGCGGTCAGCAAAAGCACTCTGCTTCTGATGAACCTCTGGACGGCGTTCATTGGGCTCCTGAAAGCTGGATTGCGTGCGCACGCCGCAGTTCATTTCCTGAGGAAGTGAAGGCGTCCCGTGCCGGGCGTGCAAAAGTAAAGGCCGGTCTGCCGGCCAAGACCCGAAATTCGGTCCTAGCCATTGTACGCAGACCGGCCGGCCTCTCGTGGCCGCCGGCGGCGGTCATGCCGCCGCCGGGGCCACGCGGGGAGGATTTCAGTCCTCGAGGTCAACCTCGCGGACCATGTCAGCGCCGATCCCGGCCTTGATCGCGTCAAGGACCTGCTGGGGAACGGAGCTGTCGATGGTCAGCAGGGCCAGCACCTGGCCGCCTTCCGTCTGGCGTGCCACCTGCATGCCGGCGATGTTGATGTTGTTCATGCCCAGGATGTGGCCGATCGTGCCGATCACGCCAGGGCGGTCCGAGTAGGCAACCACCACGAGGTGTTCGCTGATCGGGATTTCCACCTCGTAGCCGTTGACGCCGACCAGTTTCTGGATCTGCTTCGGGCCCGTCAGGGTTCCGGCGACGGAGATCTGGCTGCCGTCGCTGAGGGCGCCGCGCAGGGTCAGGACGTTGCGGTACGACTCGGTGTCCGGCGTGGTGATGAGGCGGACGTTGATGCCGCGCTGCTCGGCGATGACGGGTGCGTTGACGTAGGAGACCTGCTCGGTCACGACGTCGGCGAAGATGCCCTTGAGCGCCGCGAGTTCCAGGACCTTGACATCGAGCGAGGAGATTTCGCCGGCCACCTCGACGTCGAACTGGGTGAGGGAGGCATGGGTCAGCGCGGTGAAGATGCGGCCCAGCTTTTCCATCAGCGGGATGCCGGGGCGGACGTCCGGTGCGATGACACCGCCGGCGACGTTGACGGCGTCGGGGACCAGTTCGCCGGCCAGGGCCAGGCGGACGGACTTGGCGACGGAGACGCCGGCCTTCTCCTGGGCCTCGTCGGTGGAGGCGCCCAGGTGCGGGGTCACCACGACGTTGTCGAGTTTGAAGAACGGCAGGTCGGTGCTGGGTTCCTTGGAGAAGACGTCGACGCCGGCGCCGGCGATGTCACCGGCCTGCAGTGCGGTGTAGAGGGCTTCCTCGTCCACCAGGCCGCCGCGGGCGACGTTGACGACGTACGCCGTGCTCTTCATCTTCTTGAACGCCTCGGCGCCGAGCATGCCGACGGTTTCCGGGGTCTTGGGCATGTGGATGGTGATGAAGTCCGACTGGGCCAGGAGCTCGTCGAGCGTCACCAGCTGCACGCCGAGCTGGGCGGCCCGGGCGGAGGTGATGTAGGGGTCGTATGCGAGGATCTTGGTGTCGAAGCCCTTCAGGCGGGCGGCGACCAGGGCGCCGATCCGGCCCAGGCCGATGATGCCGATCTTCTTCTCGAATAGCTCGATGCCGGTGTACTTGGAGCGCTTCCACTCCCCGTCCTTGAGGGCGGAGCTGGCCTGAGGGATGTGGCGGGCGAGGCTCAGGATGTGCCCGACGGTCAGTTCGGCGGCGGAGACGATGTTGGAGGTCGGCGCGTTGACCACCATGACCCCGGCCTGGGTGGCCGCCTTGATGTCCACGTTGTCCAGGCCGACGCCGGCGCGGGCGATGACCTTGAGGTTCTTGGCGGCGGCGATGGCCTCGGCGTCCAGCTGGGTGGCGGAGCGGACCAGGATCGCGTCGACGTCGGCGATCGCGGAGAGCAGCTGGGAACGGTCGGAGCCGTCAGTCTGGCGGATTTCAAAGTCCGGGCCGAGGGCCTCGACTGTGGCGGGCGAAAGTTCCTCAGCGAGGAGTACGACAGGTTTGGTGCTTGTCACCGGTGACCTCTTTAGCTCTCTTGGGTATCTGGTGGGGATTTTGGTGAATCGGGTGGTGCGGGTGGTGCTGGACAGCAGGGAAGCCGGACCCCAGGATGTGGTGTCCGGCTCCCCTGCCGGGCAATGCCTAGCGCGCCACTGTTCCTTCGGTGTAGTCGTCTTCGTTCTTGATCCAGGAGAACAGCTTGCGCAGTTCGCGGCCGGTGGCCTCGATCGGGTGGTCCTCACCCTTCTTGCGCAGCGCCTTGAACTCCGGCGCGCCGGCGTCCTGGTCGTCGATGAAGCGCTTGGCGAAGGTGCCGTCCTGGATGTCCGCGAGGACAGCCTTCATGTTTTCCTTCACCTGCGGGGTGATGACGCGGGGGCCGGAGACGTAGTCGCCGTATTCCGCGGTGTCCGAGACGCTCCAGCGCTGCTTGGCGATGCCGCCCTCGACCATGAGATCGACGATCAGCTTGAGCTCGTGCAGCACCTCGAAGTAGGCGACCTCGGGCTTGTAGCCAGCCTCGGTGAGGGTTTCGAAGCCGTACTGGATCAGCTGCGAGGCGCCGCCGCAGAGGACAGCCTGCTCGCCGAAGAGGTCGGTTTCGGTCTCTTCGGTGAAGGTGGTCTCGATGACGCCCGCACGGGTGCCGCCGATCGCCTTGGCGTAGGACAGGGCCAGTTCCTTGGCCTTGCCGGACGGGTTCTGTTCGACGGCGATCAGGTCCGGCACGCCGCGGCCGGCTTCGAACTCGCGGCGCACGATGTGGCCCGGGCCCTTGGGGGCGACGAGGGCGACGTCGACGTCGGCCGGGGGCTGGATGTAGCCGTAGCGGATGTTGAAGCCGTGGCCGAAGAACAGGGCGTCGCCCGGCTGCAGGTTCGGGGCGATGTCCTCGGCGTACACGTGGCGCTGGACCTGGTCCGGGGTCAGGACCATGATGAGGTCGGCCTCGGCGACGGCGTCGGCAACGTTCAGGACCCGCAGGCCCTCGGCCTCGGCCTTGGCGCGGGACTTCGAGCCTTCCTTCAGGCCGACGCGGACGTCAACGCCGGAATCGCGGAGGCTGAGGGCGTGGGCGTGGCCCTGGGAGCCGTAACCGATGACGGCGACGGTGCGGCCCTGGATGATCGACAGGTCGGCGTCGTCGTCGTAAAACATTTCAGTCACTGGGGTGTCTCCTTTTGAGTGGATTCTTCGTAGATATTGTCTGTGGTGCTGCGGTACAACGGGGGCGGCTCCGGCGGTGTTACGCGCTGCGGAGGGCCCTGTCACTCATGGAGCGGGATCCCCGCCCAACGGCCAGGGTGCCGGACTGCACGATTTCGCGGATGCCGAAAGGCTCCAGCACTGACAAGAGTGCCGTGAGCTTCTCGGGGTGGCCCGTTGCCTCAATGACCACCGACTCTGTGGAGACGTCGACCACTGAAGCGCGGAACAGGTCTGCAGCCTGGGTGACCTGCAGGCGTGTTGCGGCATCCGCACGTACCTTGACCAGGATGTGGTCACGCTGTACGGAAGATTCGGAGGTGAGCTCGACGATCTTGATCACGTTGACCAGCTTGTTCAGCTGCTTCGTGACCTGTTCGATCAGCTCGCCATCGGCGTCGACCACCACGGTCATCCGGGACATGCCCGGGACCTCGGTGGGGCCGACGGCCAGGGAATTGATGTTGAAGGCCCGGCGGGCGAAGAGGCTGGCGACGCGGGTCAGCACACCGGGCTTGTCTTCGACCAGAACGGACAATGTGTGGCGGGTCATGTTCAGTCCTCCTCTTCCCATTCCGGGGTCATGTTGCGGGCAACCTGGATCTGGTCGTTGCTGACCCCCGCGGGGACCATCGGCCACACCATCGAGTTGGGGCTCACGACGAAGTCGATGACCACCGGGCGGTCATTGATCTCCAGCGCCTTCTGGATGGTGGCGTCGATGTCCTCGTCGCGTTCGCACCGGAAGGCAGCGCAGCCGTAGGCGTCCGCCAGCTTGACGAAGTCCGGGATACGGACCGTGTCATGTCCCGTGTTCAGGTCGGTGTTGGAGTAGCGGCCCTCGTAGAAGAGGGTCTGCCACTGCCGGACCATGCCCAGGGAGGAGTTGTTGATGATGGCGACCTTGATGGGGATCTTGTTGATCGCGCAGGTGGCCAGTTCCTGGTTGGTCATCTGGAAGCAGCCGTCGCCGTCGATCGCCCACACCACGCGGTCCGGTTCGCCCACCTTGGCGCCCATGGCCGCCGGCACGGCGTAGCCCATGGTGCCGGCGCCGCCGGAGTTGAGCCAGGCGTGCGGGCGTTCGTACTTGATGAACTGCGAGGCCCACATCTGGTGCTGTCCGACGCCGGCGACATAGACGCCCTCGGGACCGGTCAGGGCGCCGATGCGTTCGATGACGCGCTGCGGGGCGCTGAGGCCGTCCTCGGGTTCGGTCCAGCCGAGCGGGTAGGTTTCCTTGAGGTTGTTAAGGAAGGCCCACCAGGTGGTCAGGTCCGGGGTGCCGAAGGCTTCGAACTGCAGGCGCAGGGCCTCGGTCAGCTCCGGGATGATCTCCTTGACCGAGCCGACAATCGGGACGTCGGCCGTGCGGTTCTTGGAGATTTCCGCCGGATCGATGTCGGCGTGGATGACCTTGGCGTTCGGGGCGAAGGACTTCAGGATGCCGGTCACGCGGTCATCGAACCGGGCGCCCAGGGTGATCAGCAGGTCCGACTGCTGCAGGGCTGTCACGGCGGAAACCGTGCCGTGCATGCCCGGCATGCCAACGTGCTGCGGGTGCGAGTCCGGGAACACGCCCCGGGCCATCAGGGTCGTGACCACGGGGGCGCCGGTCAGCTCGGCCAGTTCGCGCAGCTCGGCCGAGGCGTGGGCCTTGACCACTCCGCCGCCGACGTAGAGCACGGGCTTGCTGGCACCGGAAATGAGCCGGGCAGCCTCGCGGACCTGCTTGCTGTGGCCGCGCACCACCGGCCGGTATCCCGGGAGATCGATCTTGGGCGGCCAAGAGAACGTCATCTGGCCCTGCTGGGCATCCTTGGCGACGTCCACAAGGACCGGGCCCGGGCGTCCGGTGGACGCCAGGTGGAACGCCTCGGCCATCACGTGCGGGATGTCGTTGGGGTCCGTGACCAGGAAGGAGTGCTTCGTGATCGGCATGGTGATCCCGACGATGTCCGCTTCCTGGAAGGCGTCGGTGCCGATCACCCCGCTGGAGACCTGGCCGGTAATGGCCACTATCGGCACGGAGTCCATGTGGGCGTCCATGATGGCGGTAACGAGGTTGGTGGCACCCGGGCCCGAGGTGGCGATGCAGACGCCAACCCGTCCGGTAACCATGGCGTAGCCTTGCGCGGCGTGGCCGGCTCCCTGTTCGTGACGGACCAGAACGTGGTTCATTTTGGAGGCCATCAAGGGGTCGTAGGTGGGCAGGATCGCGCCACCGGGCAAACCGAAAATGTCCTGGACGCCGAGTTCTTCGAGCGAGCGGACAATTGCTTGCGAACCGGTCATGACCGTCGGGGGTACGACGTTGTTCGGTCCGAGGACAGGAGAGACGGCAGCAGAGTCGACGCCGGCGTCAGCCGGACGTTCGACGCGTTCCGGAGCCTTGTGGGCTCCAGTGGACTTGGTGGCCATCAGCGAGGGGCTGATCGGCGATCCTTTGCTCATCGGACTCTTCCTTTGTGGATCTTCGGTGATCGTGGAACTACTGGATTGTTCTGGTGCTGCGGGAAATAAAAAAACCCCTCAGCCGGCGGGCTCTTCGAGGGGTTGCGCGTGACGGTTCGTTACCAGTGAAGGCTAATGAGCCACGCGCTTGGTAAGTACGACGGAAACACCTGCAGCGCTCTCGACTGCAGTGCACTCAAATTCAGTGACTCCGGCTGTAACGATCTCGATCATGCGTTCAGTTTTCCCTCTGAGTGAGACGGGTGTCAACGAGCCCGGCCAGTGTCTCACTATTTGGACAACGGTGTCCACTGGTTGGGACCATCGTTTTCCCTTGGAGAGCCTGCAGCCATCGGCGGCAGGCGGGAATCTCCTACCCCGAACACCCGGCGCGGACGCCGTGCGTTCGGGGCCCCTCGGAGCTTCCCGTATTAAGCCTGGTCACCCAGGCCCGGAGGATCAGCCGCAATACGCGCCCGTGGAGGCGCTGTGGACGAGCTTGGCGTACTTGGCGAGCACACCCTTCGTGAACTTGGCCGGGAGCGGCTCCCAGCCGACCTTGCGGGCCTCGAGCTCGGCGCCGTCGACCAGGAGGTCGAAGGTGCGGGCCGCGATGTCCACGCGGATCCGGTCGCCGTCCTTGACGAACGCGATGGGGCCGCCGTCGACGGCTTCCGGCGCGACGTGGCCGATGCACAGGCCGGTGGTTCCGCCGGAGAACCGTCCGTCGGTCAGCAGCAGGACGTCCTTGCCCAGGCCCGCGCCCTTGATGGCGCCGGTGATGGCGAGCATCTCGCGCATGCCGGGGCCGCCCTTGGGGCCTTCGTAGCGGATCACGACGACGTCGCCCTTGTGGATCTCACCCTTGTCCAGGGCATCGAGCGCGCCCTGTTCGCGTTCGAACACGCGGGCCGTGCCCTCGAAGACGTCGGCGTCGAAGCCGGCGCTCTTGACGACAGCTCCTTCCGGGGCCATCGAGCCGTGCAGGATGGTGATGCCGCCGGTCTTGTGGATCGGGTTGTCCAGTGCGCGCAGGATCTTGCCGTCCAGGTCCGGCGGGTTGATCGCGGCGAGGTTCTCGGCCACGGTCTTGCCGGTGACGGTGAGGCAGTCACCGTGCAGCAGGCCGGCGTCGAGCAGTGCCTTCATGATCACCGGCACGCCGCCGATCTTGTCGACGTCGGTCATGACGTAGCGGCCGAACGGCTTGAGGTCGCCCAGGTGCGGGATCTTGTCGCCAATCCGGTTGAAGTCCTCCAGCGTCAGCTCCACCTCGGCTTCGCGGGCGATCGCGAGCAGGTGCAGCACGGCGTTGGTGGAACCGCCAAAGGCCATCGTGACGGCGATGGCGTTCTCGAACGCCTTGCGCGTCATGATGTCGCGGGCGGTGATGCCCAGGCGCAGGAGGTTGACCACGGCTTCGCCGGACTTGTGCGCAAAGGCGTCGCGGCGGCGGTCCGCGGAGGGCGGTGCGGCCGAGCCTGGCAGGGACATGCCCAGGGCCTCGCCGATGCAGGCCATGGTGTTGGCGGTGTACATGCCGCCGCAGGCGCCCTCGCCCGGGCAGATGGCCTTTTCGATGCGGTCCAGGTCCTCGCGGCTCATCTTGCCGGCGGCGCACGCGCCGACGGCCTCGAACGCGTCGATGAGGGTGACTTCCTTTTCGGAGCCGTCCTCGAGCTTGACCCAGCCGGGCATGATGGAGCCGGCGTAGAGGAACACGGCGGCCAGGTCCAGGCGGGCCGCGGCCATCAGCATGCCGGGCAGCGACTTGTCGCAGCCGGCCAGGAGCACAGAGCCGTCGATCCGCTCGGCCTGCATGACCGTCTCGACGGAGTCGGCGATGACTTCGCGGGAGACCAGGGAGAAGTGCATGCCCTCGTGGCCCATGGAGATGCCGTCCGAGACGGAGATGGTGCCGAACTGCATGGGGAACCCGCCGCCGGCGTGGACGCCTTCCTTGGCGCCCTGGGCGAGCCGGTTCAACGAAAGGTTGCAGGGGGTGATCTCGTTCCACGAGCTCGCCACGCCGATCTGCGGCTTGGCGAAGTCGTCGTCGCCCATGCCGACCGCCCGGAACATGCCGCGAGCGGGGGCGGCGTGGATTCCATCGGTAACGACCCGGCTGCGGGGCTTGATGTCCGGCTTGGTGTCTGCTGCTGTGTGGGTGTCCTGACTCATGGCTCAAAGTCTAGGGCTCTGCTACAGGCGCCAACGACCCAAGAACGGAGCGTTAAGCGGAAAACCGGGAATATTTCGATCAAATAGTGGACTCTCGTCTCACATCATGAAACCGGGACCCGATTTGACCTAGGCCTAGTGAGCCGTGTCACGCAGTTCCGGGGCCTCGGCGACACCTTGGGCCTCGGCCTTGAGCATCGCCAGGACCTGCTGGATGGTGGTCCGGGCCGCGACGTCCGGACGGGCCAGCGCCACGATGCTCCGGCTGGCCTTCACACCCTCGAGCGGGCGCAGGACGAACCCCCGGCCCTGGTTGCTGACCGCCGTGTACCGCGGCAGCAGGCTCAGCCCGTGCCCGGCGCTGACCAGGGCTTCCAGGACCCGCAAATCCGGGAACTGCTGGGCCCGGACCGCCTGCGAGTCGGCCCGCACCTCGATCTGGCGCAGCACGGTGTCGAAGGGGAATCCCTCCGGGACTCCCATCCACGGAAAGCCGACGACGTCCTCGGCGCACAGTGTGGCTTTGCCGGCCAAAGCGTGCCCGGCCGGCAAAGCCACGTCCAGGGGTTCGTCCAGCAGCGGCACCACTGTCAGGCCCTGGCCGCCGAAGACTTCCGGACCGTCGACACTGTGCGCCAGGACGATGTCGTAGTCCGCGGTCAGCCCGGCGAACCCTGCAACGCCCGGGTCCTCGAAATGCGCCTCGAACCGCAGCCCCTCGACGGCCTTGACCCGGTGCAGCATGCCCGGCAGGAACATCTCCGCGGCGCTGGGAAAGAAGGCTGCCACCACCCGCGTCTGCCAGCCGCGCCGGTACGTGTCGATGGTTGCTTCCGCCCGCGCCATGGCCGTCGACACGTCGGCGGCGGCGCCTGCCATGGCCAGCCCTGCCTCGGTAAGGCGCACTCCCCTGCCGGACTTCTCCACCAGGACGACGCCCAGTTCCTCCTGGAGGGTCTTCAGTTGCTGCGACACTGCAGATGGCGTGACCTTCATGGCCTCGGCCGTGGCGCCTACGGTCCCGCGGCCGGCGAGTTCACGCAGTATCTGCAGTCGCTTGAAATCCATGAGGCGAGGCTACACGCCGGGCCGGGTTTGATTCCGGTTCCGGGTTGCTCACCGGGCCGGGGATCCGCTCCAGGAATGCCCGGCATTTGGCCGCCGGGAGGGTGGACAGCCGGCTTTGCCCGGACGTAACGTCAAGCATCGGCAACCATGCCTCATGGGCTGAATACGGACTGAAAGGCTCTGCTATGGACTGGATCGTCTGGCTCGTTGTCATCATCGTGGTGGTCGCTGTGGTCTGGCGGCTGCTGAACCGCAACAAGAGCGGCCCGGGCGCAGATTCCTCATCCGCCGCAGGCACCAGCACCGGCACTGCTGCCGGCATTTCTTCTGGCAGCCCCGCCGGTTCGACGCCGGTGTCTGGCGCGGAGAGCGGTTCGGCGGCCAGTTCGACGGCGGCGGCCAGTCCGGTTGGCCCGGCAGCGGCCGGGGCCGCGGGTCCGACGGCGGGTGCCGCCGGTGCCGGGATGGCCGCGCCCAAGGCAGCGCCTGCGCCTGAGCCGGACGCAGCGGCCCGGGAGGCCACGGCTGCCCCCGAGGCGACCGAGCCCGCAGCGGCCACCGCGGCCCCGACCATCGAGCCGGGCGCCGAGGCCGCCCCGGAAGCAACGGGAGCCCCGGGCAATGCCGAGTGGGAGACCCAGTGGTCCGAGACCGCCCCGCCGGCGGAGACACACACCGCCGCCCACGCTGAGCCGGCCCGCGGTGCGCACGCCGTGACGGCCGCCGAGCTTGGCGCTGCTGCGGAGACTGGACCGGCAGGCCTGCCCGTCCACCACCCCGAATACACTGAGCCCCACGCGCCGACTCTGCCCGGGGCGGAATCGGCAGCCGCGGAACCGGCCGACGACGAGGACACCGTTACCGGCACGGCCACTTCAACCAGCACTGGCGCTGGTACCGGCATCGGCACGGCGATGCCCGGAGTGCCCGACGCCGGGACACAGCCCGCAGGTCCCGCTGACACGGAAACGACGCAGATGGCGGCCTCGCCGGCAGGGGCCGAGGCCTCCGCCAGCCAAACGGCCGAGCCCACCGGCCACTTGGCCACCGAGCAGCCCTACGGCGAGGGCTCAGCGGCTCCGGCGGCTGACGGAAGCGGCCCTGAGGGTTTCACAGTCAAGGGCAATGCCTCGTCAATGATCTACCACGACGAGACCAGCCCGGCGTATGAAGAAACCCGGGCTGAGGTGTGGTTTGCCTCCCCGGCCCACGCCGAAGCAGCCGGGTTTCGGCCGCCGCGCCGGACACGGCAGTAGCCGGCGGTCCGGGCGGCCGACCCATCCCCCCTCAACGCGTCCCTTGATACTCCCGCGTTTTACCGGCAGGCGCTTCGCTGGCAGGGCAGCGGCCCGGGCCGTGGCGCTTGCCGTTGTCCTGTTTTTCTTGAGCGCCTGCACCGGCGGCTCAACCTCGCCCGTGGTTCAGCCGGGAGACCGCACTGCCACCGGCGCAGCGGGTACGGCCGGGGCAGCGGGTGAGCCCACGGTTGCGGGCCGGGTTAATGGGCTGCAGCTGCCGTGGTCCACGGTCCATCTACCCGGCGGCACCGCGGTCATCTCCGAGCGCGACACAGCACTGCTCAGGACCATCAAAGACGGACAGCTCGGTACGGTCGGCAAAGTGCCCGGCGTCGTGCCCGGCGGCGAAGGCGGCCTCCTGGGCCTTGCCCTTTCCCCCAACTTCGCGTCGGACCGTTACCTCTACGCCTACTTCACCGCGGCGGCGGACAACAGAATCGCCCGCATGCGGCTGGAGGAACGTGGCGGCAGGCTGGAGCTCGGCGCCTTGGAACCGGTTTTCACCGGCATTTCCAAGGCCGGCACGCACAACGGCGGCCGGATCCGCTTTGGGCCCGACGGTTTCCTGTATGTGGGGACGGGCGATTCGCAGCGCCGGGAGCAGCCGCAGGACCGCGCGGCGCTGGGCGGGAAGATCCTCCGCCTCACTCCGGATGGCAGGCCGGCACCAGGAAACCCGTTTGGTGATAACCCGGTCTACAGCTTTGGCCACAGGAACGTCCAGGGACTGGCCTGGGACAGCGCGGGCCGGCTCTGGGCCAGCGAATTCGGCCCGGACGTCAACGACGAGCTCAACCTGATCGTGCCGGGCGGCAACTACGGCTGGCCCGAGGTGACGGGCGCCCCGCACCGCCCCGGCTTCCTGGACGCCAAGGTGGTGTGGCCGTCGACGGCGGAGTCTTCCCCCAGCGGACTCGAAATTGTCGGCGGCACCGCCTACCTGGGCGCCCTGCGCGGCCAAAGGCTCTGGGTCGTTCCCCTCAACGGCGAATTCGCCGGAGATCCTGTGAGCTATTTCACAGGAAAGTACGGCCGGGTGCGCAACGTTTCACTCGCTCCTGACGGGCGCCTGTGGCTCCTCAGCAACGGGCAAAACCCTGATTTCGCGCTGATTTTGAACCTCCCCGGCTGACCTGGACCATCCCGCGCCCCTCGATTTCACACGACAGCCAATCTCGTGTAGAGTTTCATGTCGTTGCGGAGAACAACGCGGGAAATAAAAAGCCCCGGTGAACGAAAACAACAGATGCACCTCTAGCTCAACTGGCAGAGCAATTGACTCTTAATCAATGGGTTCCGGGTTCGAGTCCCGGGGGGTGCACAAGCGAGAAACCCCGTCTTACAGGCTTCCAGCCATGTAAGACGGGGTTTCTTTTTGCCATAATCCCTCCGAGGGGATATTTATTCTGGCCTGACCTCCGGCATGGGAAGCCCAAGGAGCTCCATTTCGGGCTCGATTCCGCCCTGGATGCAGTCCGTACACGGTGGGCTTCGGACCTCATGGGCCGCTACTTGACCAGTAGGAACACTGTAGTTAAAAGATCCCAATGGATCTGGATCAGACCTGGATGATTAACATAGACAGCTGTGTCTACGCGTCGGTCGCATTGACAGTTCCCTTGGATTAGTCGGCGCGGACACCTTCCGGTGCGAGTCAGGTTGCATGGAGAGCGCGACGTACCCCAGTTGCGAATGACTGGCCGTCGTGCCTGGTAAAAAATCGTCGCCCGATGCATCTTCGTGACGTTGATGCTCTAGCCCGCCCTCGATGGTCAGGGCTCAGGACCCAGAAGTACGGGAGCTGGGTGGCGAGGCGACATGCATACCGTTTGATCCTCTTCAGGTCCTCGCCGAATGTCGGTCAAATCCCCGGACATCCCTGAAGGTGGCTCTGGACGGGGCAGCGCGTGCCAGGACCAATGTGCCCGGAGCTTTGAATCCCTCTCACCGCCCCGGCAAGAAACTTTTCAGTGCCGGGTCCGGCGGCCTGTGCGGGCCGCGAAGTTGTCCAGGGCGGCGATGATGTCGCCGGCCACCCAGACCCGGGTGCCGCGGATCTTGCCGGCCGGCGTCAGGACACCGGCGCCCTCAATCCGCTCGATCGCACGATAGACGGTGGCCAGCGGAACCTGGGTATGTTCGCTGATCATCTCGGCGGTGACGGCCGGCTCCCCGGGGAGCATCGCTACGATCCGGCGGACCGAAGCCGGGGCCCGGGTGAAGCGTTCGAGGTAGTCGCCCTCCACGCCGCGGATCTCGGCCGCCAGCAGCCTGCCGTTGCCCACTGCATCGACACCGGATTCTGCGAAGCGCTCCACGATGGGCTGGATGCTGCCCTCGCGGTAGGCGCCGAGCGCGTCGAAGTACAGGCCGGTGTTGGTCAGCAGGCCGGAGGAGACGGGGATGGTGACTTTCTCGGTGACGCCCTTGGCCCGCAGCAGGGCGGACACGATGGCGCGTCCGGTGCGGCCGTTGCCGTCGGCGAACGGGTGGATGGTTTCGAACTGGGCGTGCGCGATGGCCGCCTGGGTCAGCGCCGGGATGTCGTCGCGGCGCATGAAGGCGACCAGGTCCTCCATCGCCGGCAGGACCCGGTCCGGGTGCGGCGGGACGAACTCGGCGGTGTGCGGTGAGTTTCCTCGGATCCAGTTCTGCGCCTGGCGGTATTCACCGGCGATCTTCTGGTCGGAGGCGTTCAGCAGCGCGTGGTGCATGACGGCGATGTTCTCCACCGACAGGTCCTCGGACAGGTCGATGGCAGCCTGCATCGCCTTGACGTTGGAGGCGATCAGGGAGGCGTTCGTACTCGAGGTGTCCCCCAGCTGCGCCAGGGCGATGCGCCGGGCGCCGGCGGTCAGGTTCTCGATCTGGGAGCTGGACGCTGATTCGCTGCGCAGCAGCAGGGCTGCGAACGGGGCTGTGTCCTGGCCCAGCTCAGCGTCGAAGCGGACCATCTCCATGGTGGCGGCTTCCACCAGCGCCTGGGTGCGGGAATCCACCTGCGGGTCCAGGTTTTCGATCTCGGGCACGACGGCAGCCTCGTAGGGTCCGCGGGCCAGCAGCCGCTGCCGCCGGGACGCGCCATGGTCAGGGTCGGCGTCCCAGGGATATTCCTCGTACGTGATCCCCGGCCACGTCGCGGCGGCCGCGGCGGCGCCCAGCGTCAGTGACGGCTCGCGGTGGGCGAACTCTGCATACCGGCCGGTAGTCTCGCGTGGCTGTTCGGTCATGTCCCCCCCTGAGAAAGCGTTGCCCTGATTTTCTCATAACGTATGCAAAATGAGAATATCGCGGGGCCGGTTTCTCATTCGGCTGCCGAAGTGCCAGAGCGCCGCAGGCATTCTTACACTTGTCCGACGTCCTGAATATCCCTGGCCTCACTTACAGCGGTGCGGACTTCCAGGCCGAATTCGACGGCCTCGGCTCCCCCGTCACCGGCCTGGCAACCGAACTGATGTATCGGACCGGGACTCGGGTCCAGCAAGATCCTGGCTAGACGGCCCTGGGGGTTTGATTCCCCCGGCATGCCGCGGGACGCAAGCGCTCAATGGGGAAGGTGCATCTCCTGGCAGTACAAAGGGAGGGGCGTAACGCACCCTCCCCTTGTTCCTGGTTGCTGGAGGCCCGGGCCTAGAGCTCGCCGTGGCGGACTCGGGAACGGATTGTCAGCGCATCGGCGACATGTTCTGTTGCTCCAGGTGGATTTCCTCCAGCACCGGGTGGAGTGCTGCAGCCCGTTCCTCGTGTTTGCCTCCGTAGGTGTAGTGCGGCATTCTCCGGACACGCTTGCTGGCGCCGTCACCGAGTACCTCGTCCACGACGTCGGCGATCCGCTTATCCGCCTCCGCGCCCGTCAGCCAGTTGAATGCTTTGCCGCCCATGGCAACCAGCGTGGGAGCCTGTCCGCCGGCGCCGTCCATGCAGATCTTCAGCTCGTCCCTCAGGATCGCGGCGCAACGTTCCACGTGGTCGATGCCCTGCGTGAGATCCAATTTGATCTGTTTGTTCAGCTTTTCCCCATCCTTGGTGGCGATCAACTTGAAGACGTCCGTCATGTAGAGGGCCGGGATCTGATCCCCTCCGGGCGTCCGGTCCTTTGCCATGGCAATGCTGTAATTCAATTTGGTGTCGCCGCCATGGCCCTCAGTGTGAAAGTTTCGCCAGTCCTCCAGGTCCGGGGTGATTGACGAACCGCCCAGGTTGATCGCGAAGAGGATGACACGTGTCGTGAACGGCTGGAGCTGGTCGAAGCCGTCCTTGCTGTGGGCCGTAATGGGCTCCAAGTCGGCGGTGGTCGTTCCCCACCGTGACCAGGACGCCATCTGGCCGAGCCGCCATGCACCATCAATGTCGGGATGACTGATGTCCATGTCGCGCAGTGCTGTGTACGTTTCGAAGCTTGCGTGGGGAAATGCCATTGTTCTGACTCCTCGTATTGATGCCCGGTCTAGTGTGTAGGGGATGGTGCCGCTCGGCTCCGGGAGGCCTGCGCGGACTGGTTCGAGAGTGTTAGAGCTCGCCGTGGCGGGCTACGTGCCCGGCAAAGTCGCCGGCACAGTCCGGTAGGTGAATCTGGCACAGGCGGGCCAGCGTCAGCACGTAGTGACGGACGCAGAACACGTCGGCGGACGCGTCGCCGGCCTCCTCAAACGTCACGAAGTGCGTCGGTGTGTCCGTGCAGACGGATTCGTCCCACAGGCACCGGCCGTTGCCGAACCCGCCAGCGACCAGGATGCCGTCGGTTGTGTCATTCATCGTCCGGTTCATCGTCGCTCCTTTCGATAATCTGCTCGAGGGTTTTCAGGCCGGCCTGGATTTCTTCGGCGGTCAGCGGCTGGCTCTCGTCGAGCCACCGCGTCCACTGTTCCTTGAAGTCCCGCTTGCGGCTGCTCCGGCTGACCCAGCGGAAATACTGGTGCGCGGCGATCTCGGCGGTAGCCCCGTCGTGGTCTGTGCTGACCGTGAGGATGGTGCGCTGCGCGGGAAACGCCATGCACGTCGGTGTGTCGCCGAGCCGAACGACGAACCAGGAGTTCTCGTTGGCCCGGGCGCCGGCGGGGAGCATGTACGGCTCCAGATCGGCGTAGTCGAGGCAGTTCGCCGCTGTGTAGGCCTCGAGCTTCTGGCCATCCATGACGGTCTGCAGCGACGGATTCCGGGTGTAGGCCCGGGACTCCGGGTGCCACCAGTTCTGGGTGCCGGCCCAGGGCCGGAACGCGTTGGCTTGGTATCCGGCCTGCAGTCCCTCGGCCCGGTCGAATACGTGCTTCTGGATCAGCGTCGGGCTGTCCGCGGCGAGGGTGAACGACACGTCGTCCAGCACACCAACGGTGATCGGCGCGCTGTGGTTGCCGAGCGACCTCCGCAGCCAGGCTGCCACCTCCCGCGCGGTGCTGAAGTACGTCGTGTCCGTGTCGTGGTCCTCATAGTTCACGATGCCGTGCGCCAGGCGGTACATCCGGGCGTCTAACCCGTCGCCCTGCCACGGCTCGGCCTCGGATGAGGGCCCGTTGTGCTGCGAGCCGGGGACTGAGTCCCGGAGGATCCAGTTGGCCCAGTCGACAGCGTGGGCGCCGAGGCCTTTGTCCTCGCCGGTTACCGGGTCGATGAAGCGTTGCAGTACCCCGTCGACGGCGCATGTCACCTCCAGCGGGCCCAGCTCATCGAGCGGCGGCACGACGATCTCGTACAGGTGCTTCGAGCTGCGGACATGGCCGATGACTGGCCGCCTGCTATCGATGTCGTCGTGATCGGTGATCACCATGTTGAGTGGGATCAGTTCCGCGCCCTTCGGCACCGCCACCTTCCCGTACTCGTCACCGGACTTCCAGACAGCCAGGTCCATCCGCCGGTGGAGGGCGGCATTCCTGACGCTGAAGGGCGCGAGGCCGGACTTCGCGAGGAACCATCCGGGAACGGCCAGTGCCGCATCAAGACCTTCGGTGAAGAACGTTTCCCGGATGAGGTCGGCGGAGTCGTCCCGCCCGCCATCGAGCCTGAGGAGGGCGACGTTGCCGTCGGTGGTGATGAGGGTGAGCTCCCGGGATCCCGTCGGGTAGGTTTCGTCCACCAGCAGCGGCGACTGCAAATAGCCGGCAAGCGCCGCCACGGTAGGGCACGGGTTCCCTCCGATGAAGACATGGAGGTGGCTGCGTGAGGTCACGAACTCCGCGAACTTCTCCGGGGTCCAGCCCTCGTTGTCGAACACGTCATAGCCGGTCGAAAAGCCGATCACGGTGGGCCCGCCCGGCCGCTGCTCCCCCGTAAGGAGCGGTCCGGACCCCAGGCCGTTCACCGTCACGGGCAACTGCAGCAGGGCTTCGTCAAGGGCGTCCAGGGACTCGAGTGCGGACAGCACCTGGCCCCTGGACTCATCAGGGACCCAGACGTCGAACCGGGTCATCAGTTCTGTGCGACCAGGTCGGCGGCGAAGCGCGGGTCTGCGGTGACGGCCATGAAGGCCTCTGAGTTAATCATGGATCCCCAATGCTTGATGCCGCCCCCAATAGACGTCGATCGTCATCGTACCGGCTATTCGTCCCGTGGACACCGTGGGCGCCAGGAATGTTTTCGCAGGTCAAAGCAGGAATGAGGTCATTCGATTCGAGGTGCGGAGCTAGACGGCCACTTCGCCCTGGATCTTCGGGTGCGGGTCGCAGCCGATGATCTCGAAGTCCTCGAGCCGGTAGTCGAAGATGGAATTAGGCTCCCTGGTAATCTTCAGCGCCGGGTACGGTCGGGCTTCGCGGGAAAGCTGATCCTTCACCTGATCGACGTGGTTGACGTAGATGTGCGCGTCGCCGAAGGTGTGGATGAACTCTCCGACCTCGAGCCCGGCCTGTTGGGTGCGCCCGGGGACCCCGTGAGCTTTGACGGTCAGGGGCTCTGCCGGCATGTAATTTTCGGCGACCGGCAGCGGTACCGGCGGGCGTCGTTTGCGTTTGGCGATCATCATTGGCAGGAGCGCGACGAAGGACCACCAGGTCAGGTTGATGGCGACGCCGGTCATCAGGTTTCCGAGGGTGAAGGCCTCCTTGGGGTACAGTCCCGGCGCGGACTGGATCATTGCGTACATGAAGATCGGGAATCCGGAGACGACGGCGGCGACGATCAGGAACACGACCAGCCAGGCGACGACCCATTTGGGGGCCTTGCGGCGCAGCTTGCCATTTTGGGCAGTGACCGTAGACTCGGCCCATGTCTGGTCCTGGGGGAACGAAAACAGTCCGCTGCGCTGCGGCATATGTTGTTGGCCTGCTGCTCGCCGGTAGTTTGGCCTCCTGCGCCTACGAGGACGAGGGCGATCCCCGGCCGACGGCGGCCGGGCAAAGCCACCGGCCGGCGCCCGCCGCCCCGACCAAAGATCCGGGGGTGCTGGGCGTGGAAGCGAGCAACTACGCCGAGCTGCACAAGCGTCTGGCCGGGGCGCCAGGGTCCGTCCTCCTCTCTGACGCCGGTCCGGCGGACGGGCCAGGGGTTGGCTTCACCAAAGCCGCAACGGTGACGACCGCCGGTCCGCACACAGTCACCGCGGCGTGCGTGGGCATCCCCCATGCCCAGATCTTCCTCTCCCAGAACTCGCTGGCCGGAACAGAGCACACGGTGTTCGAGGTCGATTGCTCGCGAACCCAATCGCAGGTCGTCCAACTGCAGAAGGGCTACGTCAGTGCCCAGTTGACCCGGCCGGACCCGACCGGCGCCTGGACCGGGGCGGTCGCCGGAATCAAAGTCACGGGCCAGTGAGGCTAACGAGCCTGGTACGGACTCAACTCGGCGCATCGGACCCAGCCCAACATGTGGTGGAGGGACTCGCGCGGTGGAGGGACTACTGATGCCGACCGTAAATGCTGCTCTCGATCCCTTTCGCGTCGCGAGGCGTGGCTGTTCCAGGACATCGACTACGGCAGGGACGGGTGCGCGTAGTCTGTCGCCATGACCTCGGGAAGCGGTGATGGCGGTAGAACGTACGAGTGGCAATCGTGGCCGTCCGACTCACTGGAGGGAATGCCGCCGAAGCGCCGCCGGCTGGTCGTCTGGGGGTTGCTGTGGCTCTTCCTCTTGAGCGGTGTCCTGCAGGGCGTCCTGAGCGCAGTGGGCATACCCGAGCCGTGGCGGTCCGTGGTGTTCGCTGCCGCCTTGGCCGCGGTCTTCGTCCCCCTGATCCGGGGAGCGGCCGCTGAAACCCGTGCCCTGCGAGCCGAAGGTGTCGACATGCCCGCCTTCGTAATGACCCGCAAGGCGCTTGTCGTCCTGTCCGTCATCACCGGCGGGCTCTGGATCGTTTTTGCGGTCCTCGCATTCCTGGGTGAGTCCGCCTCCCCGCTGGTGCCGATCGCCTGGACCATTGTGCTGGCCTTCCAGGGCCGCAGCTGGAGATCCTTGCCGCGTTGAGTGCCAGGTCTGCTGTGCGGCCGGAGCCGGTCCTACAGCTGCCGGCCCCGTTGGTCCCAGTCGGCTCGGCGGGCCTCTTCCGCGTCCCAGAATGGTGCGTCGTTTCTCCGGACCCGGAGCAGATGCAGGAGTTGGATCGCGCCCATCACAAACATGGCCGTGTAGATCCAGAAGGAGACGGCGTCGAAGCCTCTTTCCGGCCAGAGCTTGTTGAGGGCGAGCAGAGCACCGAACAGGGCCAGCCCGGCGGCCGACCAGGCGCTGAACCTCCAGGAGCCGCGAGTCATCCGGGGTTCCATTCGCTTGCGGCCCTCAGTGGTCGGCATGAGTCAGATCTCCGGATGCTTGGGGCCTTTGGCTGAAGCGGGGTTCGCTGTCGCTGCCCAGTGCTGATGGCTCACCCTACCGATTCTTGGTCCACAGTGACGATGGCTTGCTGAGCGAAGACCTTGCCCGGGCTAAGGAGACACGCAAAGGCCGGGATTCCCTGGCTGCCGGCGGTGGAACCCTACGATGGTGAGGATGAACTCCACCCGGAAGGCCTTGTCCGCATCCGCCGTGGCCCTGCTGCTCGCGGTCTCGCCGTTGGTCCTTGCGCTGCCAGCCACGGCCGGGCCCTGCAAGCCGGCCGGCCTTCTTCCCGTAAAGATCTGCCCCGCCTCGCCGACGCCGGGCCCACCGTCCGCTTCCCCGGCGCCCAGTGTGACTCCCCCGGGCAGCACAGCGCCGCCGTCGGACCCCGCGCCGCCCCAACCACCGTCACAGTCGCCGTCTCAAAGCCAGGTCCCCGGACAGGACGCGGCTCCGCCGACGCCGGGCCCCGCCCCCTCCGTCAGCCAGGGAGCCCCCACCCCACCGGCGGCGGGTTCCGTTCCGGTCCCGGCCACGGCGGGAACGTCCGCCCCTCAGTCGCCGGACGCTGGCCAGGGCCCGGAGTCCGCAACGGCGAATCCTTCCGCAGCGGCGGCCGGCAGGGTCGGTCCCGGACCGGACGGGCAAGGCAGTCTCGCCGGCGGATTCCTGCTGGCGCTCAGCGGCCTGCTCATAGGCGTCTCCGCGGCCATTGGCCTCCGCCGGCCCGCCCGGCCATGAAACGGCCGCCGAACCGTCACAGTGATCTGTGTGGTTCAGCGGCCGCCTCATGCACATCGATTTATCAGACCTTCTCGCGGGAACGGTCGCGCACCTTCTCCGGTTCTTCGACCGTGAACTCCTTGCTGCGGCGGGGGAAGGCCCAGAACCTGAATTCCGGCGCCTGCGACCGCGTCTCCGGGCGATCCTCAGATTCCTTTGCGGCATCCTTCCTGGTTTCCCGCCAGGAATCCCTGTTGTACGAATAGCACATCACTGACCTCCTTCGTGGTGATTGCCTATTAATCGTCCTCCCGATCGGCTGGCGCGTCGATACTTCCGGACTGCCCTTTTGCGCCTGGGCGGCAGGCTGGCCCAAGGGTTCCAGCGGACGGGTCTGCGCCGTCGGCCGGCCTTCCCGCCGGCACGGGCCGCGGTTAGACTCCATCCAGTGCACCACTGCGACCAATGGGGGAATCATGGAGTTGCCCATCCCCCTGTACGCTCTGTCACGGAACAGAAGAAACCAACGCGCGCCACGCCCCGCAAAGGATGAACAGCCATGACCGTCCCACCCAACGCCTCCGCCCCTGGCCCTGGCTGGTATCCGGACCCGGCGGGCTCGGGCCGGCTTCAGTGGTGGAACGGTTCGGCCTGGACCGGCCAGTTCAACGCACCCCAGTTCCAGGCGACGCCGCCCCGCCACCCGGTGGCGCAGCGCAGGCGCATCAGCGACCGGACACCGGTCTACAACGCGTACATCTGGACAATTGTGGCCCTGCCGCTCGTGCCGCTCATCCTGCTGATGTTCTGGAACCCTGTGCTCCGGCTGCGCACCGTGGGCCCGCGGCAGATCCAGACAATTGATCCGGCGTCGATTTTCACGGCGCCTTACTTCCTCTTCATAGCAATCAGTTTCGTGGCCTACGGTGTGTCCGCCCTCCTGGCGTACCTGGACTGGGACCGGCTGCGCAAGGACGGCGTTGTCCGGCCGTTCCACTGGGCGTGGGTGTTCCTCAGCAGGGAGGTCTACGTGATTGGCCGCTCCGTGATCGTCCACGAGGTCGCCCCGCGTCGTGGGCTCGCCCCGGTGTGGGTCACGATCAGCGTCGTCTTGCTCACGGCGGTGCTCACCGGCCTCAAAATGTCAGCCATCGTCGCCACCCTGGCGAACCAGGCTGTAACGGTGTAGGCAGCGTCAGCCCAGGCAGCGGCCAACGTGCCGGGGCTGCTCCGACCGCCAGCTTCCTGGCTCCTGAAACGATCCGTCCGATTGCGGCAGAAACAGGGTCTTTAGTCCCTTTTGAGAGTCAATGCTGGGGCGTTGACTGGAAAGGTGCTCCGGGCAACAGTTCTGGAGCGACCGGTCCTGCAGACCCGGACCGACAACAACGCCGGCCAGAGGGCCCGACGCGACCACCAAAAATGATATTCAGATCTCCCGGTGCCCACACTGAGGATCGCGTCAGCAGACACGGAAATCATGGGCCCCCGGCAGCATGCCTGCACGGCCCGCCCCCGGGGCCAGGGAAATCGATCTCCGTAAGGACCAAGTTTCATGAACAAGGCTATTCGCATCATTGGAACAACCGCGGTGACCGCCGCACTGGGCCTGGGCGCCAGCGCCGTGCCTGCCAGCGCCGCCGTTACCACTTCGACCGCCTCCGCCAGCTCCTGGAGTCAGTCCTCATTTGTGAACCGGCACCACATGCGGGACAACAACCGGCACGACACGCGCAATGGCTGGTGGGACGGGGAGAACCGGTGGCATGACAAGGACGACGGATGGGGTTGGCGCGACGATCATGGCAACTGGCGTGACGACAACGACCACCGCGGCTCATGGACGGGCCGGGACGGCTGCCGGCATGACAAGGACGGGTTCTGGGACCATCACGGAAACCGGCACGACAATAAGAGACACAACCACCACAGGAACACCTGGTGACCGGTCACCACTGAAGGCCTCGAGAACGGAACTGATTGGGACGGCGGGAAACCCTGCCGTCCCGTTCCCGTTCCCCCTCAGCAGCGTGGCTAATTCAGCGGGGTGGCCCCGGCAATGGCGCCCGGCTCGGCAGCCGTGACGATGGCATTGGCCTCCGGCGAGGAAGACTTGGTTGCCAGCACCCTGACCACGGCCTGGAGCTCCTGCCGCAGCACGTCGGGGTCAATGGGCGTGGCGGCGAGCACGGAACGTTCCATGTCGGCGGCCGCGGCAACCGCCTCGCGCCCCTGGTCAGTCAGCGACACCACATGGCTGCGCCGGTCGGAGGTGCTGCGGTGCCGCGAAATGTGGCCGTGCGCTTCCAGCCGGCTCAGTGTCTTGCCCATCGTCTGGGCCTGGACCCGGACGAGCTGGGCCAATTGGGCTTGCGTCATCGGCCCATTCGCCGAGAGCACCTCCATGGCGATCACCCCGGCATGGGTCAGGCCAATGGCCCCCAATTTTTCGTTCCAGGAGTGTTCTACAAGACGTGCTGCCGTGGACAATAGGCGGCCCGTGGGCCAGCGATCCATATCAGGCATACCCAAGAGTATAGCGAGCAGCGGATTCGTCCGGCGCCGATCGCGTCACTACGCTGGATTATCACCCCGCTTCATGACCAACCTCACCAAGGAGACACCCGTGTCCGAGCGACTCACCGCCGGTGCCACAGCACCGGATTTCACCCTCAAGAACGCCGAAGGACAGGACGTCAGCCTGCGTGATTTCCGGGGCCGGAAGACCGTGCTCTACTTCTACCCGGCAGCCGCCACGCCGGGATGCACCAAGGAGGCCTGCGATTTCCGGGATTCCCTCGGCGCGCTTCAGGCCGCAGGTTATGACGTCGTGGGCATCTCCCCCGACCCCGTCGGGAAGCTTGCCGCGTTCGCGGCCGCCGAAGGGCTGAACTTCCCGCTGCTCTCCGACGAGGACCACTCCGTCGCCGAGGCCTACGCGGCCTGGGGCGAAAAGAAAAACTACGGCAAGACCTACCAGGGCCTGATCCGCTCGACCATCGTCGTCGACGCCGACGGCCGGGTTGCCGTCGCACAGTACAACGTCCGGGCCACCGGGCATGTCGCCAAACTTCGCCGGGACCTGAAACTCGACGCCTAGTCCCCGGTCTCCGGTCCGTCCGCCCGCGGCAGCCGTTGCAACCAGCAAACCGGCAATAGGTACAATGGAGCCTGGCGTCCGCCGCCGGGGTTCTTTCCCGGGACGACGACGACGCCGCGCGCGAGTGGTGAAATTGGCAGACACGCAGGATTTAGGTTCCTGTGCCTTCGGGCGTGGGGGTTCAAGTCCCCCCTTGCGCACAGAGAGAACCCCGGTCTTCGGACCGGGGTTCTTGTGGTTTCCGGCGCTGTTCCGGGATTTTTCAGGAGTTTTGACCCCGCCAAAAAGAATTTCACATCCGCACCCATCCGTTTCCTCCGAGCAGCCGAATACCCATTGAGACACCAACCAAGGGTCGGTGCCCAACAGTCGGGAAAGGGCCGCAGCGGCAAAAATTCGCCGCCGGCAAACATCGGCACAACAAAGGAGAAACCGAAATGCAGAACATCAAGCGCACCACGTTCGCCGTTGCAGGTATCGCAGCTGCCGCCATGCTCAGCCTCACTGCCTGTGGCGGATCCAGCGCCTCGTCGGCCCCCGCCTCCTCGGCCCCGTCCTCCGCACCGGCGGAATCCAGCATGGCCTCCCCCTCCACGAGCGCCTCCGCCGCGGCCATGGATCCGGCCGCCAACCTCGTCGGCTCCGGCTGCGCCGCCTACGCCGCCCAGGTTCCCAGCGGTGCCGGCTCCGTCTCCGGCATGGCGCTTGACCCGGTAGCCACCGCGGCGTCCAACAACCCGATCCTCACCACCCTGACCGCCGCCGTGTCCGGCAAGCTCAACCCCAAGGTCAACCTGGTGGACACGCTCAACGGCAGCGAATTCACCGTCTTCGCCCCGACGGATGACGCCTTCAAGAAGATCGATCCGGCCACGATCGAGGCCCTGAAGACGGACGACGCCACGCTGAGCAAGATCCTGACCTACCACGTTGTCCCCGGCAAGATCACCCCGGACCAGATCGTCGGCACCCACAAGACGGTTGAAGGCGGTTCGGTGACGGTCACCGGCACCAAGGATGCCCTCAAGGTTGACGGCGCCAACGTTGTCTGCGGCGGCGTCCAGACCGCCAACGCCACTGTCTACATGGTCGACTCAGTCCTGATGCCCAAGTAGTCAGCCCTTTGCACTCCTGCCCGGCTCCAGCCTGACTCCCTGGACCACTAGGAGAAGCGGAGGCCCGCACCACCAGGTGCGGGCCTCCGCTTTTTGCGTTGCCGTGCGCCTTGCGGCGGTGTGCCACAAGAGCTGGCGGACCCGGCCGTCAACTAGACTGGGGCTGGTCCGCAGCCGGCGGACCATCCAGTTCCCAGAGGTGATTCTCGAGTGCCCAGCAGTACAGTGCCCAGCAGGACAGTGCGGCGGATTGCCGCCAGCATCGGGGCCGCCCTCCTTGTCCTGCCGCTCGCGTCCTGCACGGGCAGCCTCGGCCCGGCACCCAGCTCCCCCACCGCCTCTGCCACCGCCAGCGCGGCACCTACCGCGCTTTTCACCTTCGGCACCGGCTCGGAGCCGCTCGGGCTCGATCCTGCCCTGGTCTCCGACGTCGAGTCATACCGCGTCACCCGGCAGGTACTGGAAGGCCTCGTGGGCGTAGACCAGACCACCGGCCAACCCACGCCGCTGCTGGCCACCGAATGGTCCCAGAGCGATGAAGGCCGGACCTACGAGTTCAAGCTGCGCGGGAACGTTAAATTCCAGGACGGGACACCGTTCGATGCCGCCGCGGTCTGCACCAACTTCAACCGCTGGTTCAACTTCTCACCGGCCCTCCGCGAACAGGCCACCGGTACCACCTTCAAGGGCGTCTTCAAGGCCCATGCGGACCAGGCGCCGCTGTCCATATACAAGAACTGCACCGCCGTCGCGCCGGACAATGTGCGGATCGGCCTCACCCAGCCCTTCACGGGTTTCCTCCAGGCCCTCACCCTGCCCGCCTTCGCGATCTCTTCTCCCAAGGCCCTCGCCGCGGCGAACGCTGACGTCCTGAACCAGCGCCGGGGCGGGCAGCCGGTATCCGCCTACGGCCTCCACCCGGTAGGCACAGGACCGTACGTTTTCAGCTCCTGGGATTCGGGCAGCGTCACCCTGGACAGCAACAAGGACTACTGGGGTGACAAAGGGCAGATCGGCACCATCAAGTTCGTGACCTACGATCACCCGCAGACCCGGATGCAGGCGCTCCTGGACGGCAAGATCGACGCCTACGACGCCGTCACCGTGGGAAACTTTGACCAACTGGTCAAGAGCGGAAAGCAGATCATCCAGCGGGACCCGTTCTCCGTGATGTACCTGGGCATGAACCAGCAAGTCCCCATCCTGCAGAACCTCAAGGTCCGCCAGGCGATCGAAATGGCGCTGGACAAGGACACGCTGATCCGCCGGTTCTTCATCGACAACACGGCCCAGGCATCCCAGTTCGTTCCGCCCAAGCTCAGCGGCTTCAACAACAATGCCGCGGCGCTCGGCTACAACCCGGGCAAGGCCAAGGAACTCCTGGCCGAGGCCGGCTACAAGGGCGAGGAGCTGAAGTTCTACTATCCGCTCAACGTCACCCGGCCCTACCTGCCAACGCCGGAAAAGGTGTACGCCGAAATCAGCCGGCAACTGACCGCCGTCGGGCTCAACGTCAAGCCCGTACCGGTGGACTGGGCTGACGGCTACCTGCAGAAGGTCACGTCCCCGGGCGACCACGCCCTGCACCTGCTGGGCTGGAACGGCTCGTATTCGGACCCCGACAATTTCGTGGGCCCGCTCTTCGGCGAGAACACCGGCGAATTCGGTTACCAGGATCCCCAGGTCTTCTCCAAGATCGCCCGGGCCCGGGGCCTGCCGGACGGCAAGGACCGCACCGAGGAGTACCAGACCATCAACGGGCAGATCGCGGCCACGGTGCCCGCGGTTCCCATTGCCTTCCCGATCTCGGCCCTGGCGCTCTCGGACCGGGTGCTGAAGTACCCGGCGTCGCCGGTGCTGAACGAAGTTTTCACAAAGGTCGAGCTAAGGCCTTGACGCCCGGGGCCAATTTCAGTTAGTGGGCGGTGCGGGATATTCTGTGACAGCCAGAGCCGCTGCTATCGGAGACTGATTGTGACTTTCATTTCCAAGACCCAACACGCCGACGTCGTCCTGATTGGCGGCGGCATCATGAGCGCCACGCTCGGCGCCTTCATCAAGCAGCTTGAGCCGAACTGGACCATCTCGCTCTTTGAGCGTCTGGACGAGCCCGGACTGGAAAGCTCCGACCCGTGGAACAACGCCGGCACCGGACACGCTGCCCTGTGTGAGCTTAATTACTCCCCCGCAGCCAAAGACGGCTCGGTGGACCCCGGCAAGGCCCTGAACATCAACGAGCAGTTCCAGCTGTCCCGCCAGTTCTGGTCCCACCTCGTCTCGAACTCGCTGATCGGCTCCCCCAAGGGCTTCATCAACACCGTTCCGCACATGAGCTTCGTGATCGGCGAGGACCACACCAAGTTCCTCCGCACCCGCTACGAGGCACTCAAGCCGAACCCGCTGTTCCGTTCGATGGAGTATTCCGAGGACCACGCGCAGATCGCCAAGTGGGCCCCGCTGATCGTCAAGGGCCGCGACCCCAAGCAGCGCGTCGCGGCGACCCGCGCCGCCGAGGGCACCGACGTCGACTTCGGCGCCCTGACCCGCGAGCTGACCACCTACCTGGGCAACAACGGCGTGGAGATCAACTACGGCCACAACGTCAGCGACATCAAGCGCGCGTCCGGCGGCGGCTGGGACCTGTCGCTGAAGCACGCCAGGAGCGGCGAGCACGGCTCCATCCACGCGAAGTTCGTGTTTGTCGGAGCCGGCGGCGGTGCCCTGCACCTGCTGCAGGCCTCCGGCATCCCGGAAGGCAAGGGGTTTGGCGGTTTCCCTGTCTCCGGCCAGTTCTTCCGCTGCACCGACGAGAGCATCGCTGCCCGGCACAGCGCGAAGGTCTACGGCCAGGCGTCTGTCGGCGCCCCGCCCATGTCCGTGCCGCACCTGGACACCCGCTACGTCAACGGCAAGCGCTCCCTGCTGTTCGGCCCGTACGCCGGCTTCTCCACGAACTTCCTCAAGAGCGGCTCTTACCTGGACCTGCCGCTGTCCATCCGCCCCTCCAACATCATCCCGATGCTGGCCGTGGCCAAGGACAACATGGACCTCACCGCCTACCTGATCAAGGAAGTCGCCAAGCGTCACGGCGACAAGGTCGAGGCCCTGCGGGAGTACTACCCCGAGGCCAAGGACGGCGACTGGGAGCTCATCACCGCCGGCCAGCGGGTCCAGATCATCAAGAAGGACCCGAAGAAGGGCGGCGTGCTGCAGTTCGGCACCGAGGTCATCGCCGGACGCGACGGCACCATCGGCGCCCTGCTTGGCGCATCCCCGGGCGCGTCCACCGCCGTGCCGATCATGATCGAGCTGCTCCAGAAGTCCTTCCCGAAGAACTTCAAGGGCTGGCAGTCCAAGCTCAAGGACATGATGCCCGGCTACGGCGTCAAGCTCAACGACAACCCTGAGCTCGCCGCCACGCTGGAGGCCGAGACGGCCAAGGCGCTGCAACTCGAACAGGTCACCGCCAGCAACTAAGCCGGCGCCCGGCCGCGGCTGGTTTACACTGCTGGTTTGGGACCGCTGCAACCCGTGACGTCCCCGTTTTTTGATGTCCCGTTGTGCAGGACGCCCCCGACCCACCAGGAGACCATGAGATGTTCCGGCTCGCAAAGCTGTCTCTCGCCAACCGGGCCCTGATCGCGCTGATCACGGTGTTCGCTTGCGTTTTCGGCGTGATCACGATGTCCTCGCTGAAACAGGAGCTCATCCCCTCCATCGAGTTCCCGCAGATCACCGTGATCTCCTCGATGCCCGGTGCGTCGCCGGAAGTCGTGGACAAGCAGATCAGCGCCCCGTTGGAAAAGGCGCTGAACAGCGTCGAGGGGCTGGAGTCGACGTCGTCAACGTCCCGGAACGGCGTCTCGCAGATTTCCCTGGCGTTCACCTACGGCTCCAACCTGGACCGGGCCCGGAACCAGATCGACCGCGCCATCTCCAACGCCAAGCAGGCCCTGCCGAAGGACGTCCAGCCGCAGGCGATCGCCGGGAGCATCAGCGACTTCCCGATCGTCTTCCTGGCCGTGTCCTCGGACAAGCCGCTCAGTGAACTCAACGCCGATCTCGCCCGGCTCAGCGTCCCTGTGCTGCAGAAGCTCGACGGCGTGCGCGGCGCCGACGTGACCGGCGGCGCCACGCAGCACATCCAGATCCTGCCGCGGCCCCGGGACCTGGCGGCATCGGGCACGAGCCTCCAGGCCATCAGCGACGCGCTGAAGAACAACGGTGCATTGGTCCCGGCCGGCACCATCGAGGAACAGGGCAAAACCCTCTCGCTGCAGATCGGCAGCCCGGTGGACTCCCTCGACGCCACCAAGGCCCTCCCGCTGGGCGCGGCCCGTGATGCGGCGACGATCGGCAGCGTGGCGGATGTCAGCCTGGTCGAGGACGCCCGCACGTCAATCACGCGGACCAACGGCAAGGAAACCCTCGCCCTGTCCGTGACCAAGAAGCCCGAGGGCGACACCGTCGCGATCTCCCACGCGGTCAAGGACGCCATCCCGCAACTTGAGGCCGAGCTTGGCTCCAACGCCAAATTCACCCCGGTCTTCGACCAGGCGCCGTTCATCGAGAAGTCCATCAAGGACCTCACCACCGAGGGCCTGCTGGGACTGGGCTTCGCCGTCCTGGTGATCCTGGTGTTCCTGATGTCAGTGCGCGCCACCCTGGTGACGGCCGTGTCCATCCCGCTGTCCCTGCTGATCACGTTCATCGGCCTCGCTGGCACCGGCTACTCACTCAACATCCTCACCCTTGGCGCGCTCACCATCGCGATCGGCCGCGTCGTGGACGACTCGATCGTGGTCATCGAAAACATCAAACGGCACCTGAGCTACGGCGAGGACAAGATCACCGCGATCGGAACCGCCATCCGCGAAGTTGCCGGCGCCATCACGGCGTCCACCCTGACCACCGTGGCCGTCTTCCTGCCCATCGCCTTCGTCGGCGACCTGGCCGGTGCGCTGTTCCGTCCGTTCGCCCTGACAGTGACCATCGCCCTGCTCTCCTCGCTGCTGGTCTCGCTGACCATCGTGCCGGTGCTGGCCTACTGGTTCCTGCGCACGCCCGCCGTCACCGGCTCTCCGGCTTCTGCGGCTGGCATTGCCGCCGAGGCGCACGAGGCCGAGCAGAGCACGCTCCTGCAGCGCGGCTACCTGCCTGTTCTGTCCGGCACGCAGCGGCACCCGGTCCTCACCCTGGTCGCCGCGGCCCTGGTGCTTGCCGGCACCGTGGCGATGTCCCCGCTGCTCGCCACCGACCTCCTGGGCCGCTCCGGCGAGAACAGCATGACCGTCAAGCAGGCCCTGCCGGCAGGGACCAGCCTTGACGAGGCCAGCGCTTCGGCGATCCGCGTCGAGGACACCCTGCGGGGCATCGACGGAATCAAGGACGTCCAGGCCACCACCGGCAACGCCCAGACCGGCTTCTCGGCCCTGCTCTCCTCCGGCGCGTCCAATTCGACGTTCACCGTGGTGACGGACGAGAAAGCCAACCAGGGCAAGCTCCAGGAGACTGTCCGCAGCGAACTCTCCAAGCTCGGCGACGCCGGAAAGATCACGGTTGGTTCCCAGCAGGGCGGCTTCGGCACTTCGTCAACCGTGGACATCACCCTCAAGGCCGCCACCACCGCCGACCTCCAGACGGCCAGTGACGCGATGGTCAAGGCCATGGACGGTGTCCCGGGCAGCAGCGAAGTGGCCACCAACCTGGCCGCCAGCCAGCCGGTGGTCCAGGTCAAGGTGGACCGCGCCAAGGCCGTCGCGGCCGGCCTGAACGAGGAGCGCGTGGCCGGGGTCCTGGCCGCCACGATCAGCCCGATTCCGGCCGGGACGATCCGCATCGACACCAACGACTTCCCGGTCCGGATTGGCGAGGGCACCCGCTTCACGAGCATCGAGGCCGTCCGGGACATGCCGCTCCCGACGGCGGCCGGCGCCGTTGCGCTGGGCAGCATCGCCTCGGTAGAGCAGGTGGACGTCCCCGTCTCCATCACCGCCAGCAACGGCCAGCGCACCGCGCGGGTCTCGGTGACGCCGTCGGGCTCCAACCTCGGCGCGGTCAGCACCGAGGTGCAGAACCGGCTCAAGTCAGTCCAGCTGCCGCCCGGGGTGACCGCCACGATCGGCGGTGCCACGACGCAGCAGGCCGATTCGTTCCGCCAGCTCGGGCTCGCGCTGCTCGCCGCCATCGCGATCGTCTACGTGATCATGGTGGCTGCGTTCAAATCGCTCGTGCAGCCGCTGATCCTGCTGGTCTCCGTCCCGTTCGCCGCGACAGGCGCAATCGCCCTGCTCGTGGTGACCGGTGTGCCGTTGGGCCTGCCGTCGCTGATCGGCATGTTGATGCTCGTGGGCATCGTGGTGACCAACGCGATTGTGCTGATCGACCTCATCAACCAGTACCGCCAGCCGCGCACCGGCGAACCCGGGATGAACGTGGCGGACGCGATCATGCACGGCGCCCGCCAGCGCCTCCGCCCCATCCTCATGACGGCGCTCGCCACGGTGTTCGCCCTGACACCGATGGCGCTGGGACTGACCGGCGGCGGCGGATTCATCTCCCAGCCCCTGGCGATCGTGGTGATCGGCGGCCTGATCTCCTCCACCGCCCTGACACTCATCCTGGTCCCGGTGCTGTACCGGCTCGTGGAAGGCCGGCGCGAGCGCAGGACACTGCAGAAGTCGCTGCGCCGCGGACGCCATTCCGGGCCGGCCGTGACCGAGGACTTCCCCGACGACTTCCCCGAAGACGCTCCCCTGCCAACCAGTTCGCACTAGGAACCAGAACCCGGCGTCCCTGCCTTGTCCCGCGATGCCCGGTGCGTCCCGTGGACTGCGTTGGCTGCAGCGCGGGTTGCGTGGGCTCCGTTCGTGCCCTTGGAGAGTCTTGGCCGGCCGGCCGCCGCCGCGACGCCGTCCCTGTGACGGGGCCCGCTGGACACCAAGGCCGCGAGGGTTGACGGTGCCGCGGGGACCGTAACCTCGCGCGCCGGGTTGCCGGTATAGGTTGCATCTTCCGGGACGTCTTCGCCCTTCATCAAGAGGGCGTCGGCACCGAGTGACGAACCATCCTGCATCGTCACCCCGTAGTTGACCCACGAATCCACGCCCAGGGAGCAGCGGTTGCCGAGAACGATGTAGTCGGACTTGAAGGCCCCGTCTTCCATGGAGTGGCCCTGAATGGTGGCTCCTTCATTGAACGCACAGTCATCACCGATAGCCACAAGAGTTTTCTCCGGTATGTTGGCGCCGGCATCGTAGAGCCGCTTGCCGACCTTGACGCCCAGCATCCGCCAGATCACAGGCTTGAACGGGGTTCCGTTGAAGCCCGGCATGGCCAGCAGCTTCCATAGACGTTCGTGCCGCCAGAAGTAGGGGTCGTAGATCGAGCAGTATTGCGGTTTCAGGTGGCGGAAGCCCATGACCGAGCGCTCAACAAGCACGGCAATCAGTACGCGGAACAGCAGCAAGGTGAGCATCATGGCTGCGATCGCCAGCACACCGAGGAAGCTGAATGCCGACACGGCAACGGCGGCGCTGAGCGTGGCGACAAACAACAGGAACCAGCGCACGGCCAGGAACAGCACCATGCTCAGGATGTTGTGCCGGTTCTTTGCCGGGAGAGCGCTGTTCCGCGCCTCTGCAATCGTCTGTTCATCAAACTGGGCGTCACGTTGAACAGACCGGGGAATCTCGAACGGCGGTGACCCCAGCAGGCCCACATCCGCACGGATCGGACCGTCGATCGGAATCATCACCTTCGTGGCCAAAAGACAGTTCTCCCCGACCTTGGATCCGATCGGAACACTGATGGCATTACCGAGAAAGTTGTGGCCAGCCAGGTGGACCCGCGAGAGACGGAACGACGTGCTTGAGAAGTCGGCGTTCATCATGTTGAGGCCGTCCGCGACCATAGTTCCTGTTCCCACTGAGCTCAGGAACGGCGACTCGTGGGCCAGTGTGGGGCCGAAGTTTGACCCGGTTTGCTCCACCCTGCCGAGGTTATAACCCAAGGCCTTCAGATAGTGCACGATGTACGAACTGTCGCCGAAGACGTCTTTGTACAGTTTGACGTTGGACACGCGGGCGATCATGCGCTGGAGGGTGAAGTGCACGCCGTACAGCGGATAGACCTTTTCCGGCTTGATGAAGCGGTTGAGCAAACGCGGGATGCTGAAGATGATGATCAGGCCGGTGATCAGCCCGACAACGAACAGAACCAGCGTTACGGCGAGTACGTCTATGAAAAAGCTTGGGGAGCCGGGCTGCAGGTGTCCGGTGCTCAGGTAGGGCGGCAGGAGCACGGCCAGCCCGAGAAGGCCCGCCGGAACCACCAGCACCAAACGGTTGAACAACTGGAGAAGGCTGAAAATGACCCTGCGTCGCGTGCCGCAATTAGTGGGCGGGACACGCAGGTAATTGGTGTTGGTGCGCGCAGCAGGCGAACCGTGCCAGATTTGTCCATCAGGTACAACCTGCCCGGTCTGCAACGATGAAGCATGTCCCAGCTGAGTCTCGTCTCCCATCGACGTACCGATGTCCAACGTGGTTTTCTCCGACACAAGGACATTTCTGCCCAGCATCACGGGACCGGTTTCAATCATGCCAGAGCGTGCCCGATAGCATTGGAACGAGGAGTTCTTCTGGATGACTGTGTTGTCACCGACGCTGAGCAGGTCCGGGCACGCGGGCACCTTCCGGGAGAAGATCACCACCCCCTTGCCGATCTTTGCGCCCAGGAGGCGCAGGTACACCACATACAGCGGAGAGCCGGCGAACAAGACCAGTGGATTTGCCCTGGTAAGTGTCTTGACTGCCCAAAAACGGAGATAAGCCAGACTCCATATTCGAATGTTGCCCGGCTTCCACCGCCCAACCAGAATCCACTTGGCGAGGATCGGGGTCACGGAAAGGATCAGGAACATGGCGGCGCCGAAACCAATGGACCGCAGCCACATATCAAATGGATTGCTGCCCCCGGATGTCCACTGGAAGCCGATAATCAGCAGGGAAGCAGCGTACGAAGTGTAACCCAGGAAAATCAGCAACTGAATTGCCCCGCACATGACGAACTGGAAGGTGCTGGGTGGTGGCATCGGTACCGGGGGTACGGCGCCGGTCTCAGGTACGGCCGCGCTGAGGACGGATTCACTGTGCCGGGCTTCGAGGCAGGCGGCGAGCTGCCGGACCGTCGGGTTCTCATAGATATCCTGCATCGCGGCTGCGGGCAGGGCGGTTTCTTTCCTGATGCGGGCGCAATAGCGGGCCATCAACAGCGAGTCGGCGCCAAGGTCATTGAAGAAGTGGGCATCGGTGGAAACCTTCTCAAGCCTCAGGACGGTGCCAAGCTGCGCGGCCAGGGCCTCTTCGGCGGCGGTTGTGGGGGCAGTGAAGGACCCCGCAGCCGCCCGGCTGATCCTGTGCTCGGGACGGGGTAGCCGCTTCCTGTCCACTTTGTCACTGGCCATCATGGGAATGGAGTCCAGCTGTTCAAAATAGGCAGGAACCATGTATCCGGGGAGCCTGGTGCGCAGCATCCGGTGGAGGTCATGAGCATCCACGCCCTCCACGTCCTGGCGAAGGGTGTAGTAGGCCGCCAGCTCCACGGTTCCTTGTTCCGGCTCATACGTCTGTACGACTGCCTGTGCAATGCCGGGGAGCTGCAGGAGGACGGATTCTATTTCGCTCAGTTCGATGCGGTAGCCACGTATTTTGACTTGGGTATCGATCCGGCCGAAATATTCGAGCTGCCCGTCGTCGTTCACCCGTCCGAGGTCCCCTGTGCGATAAATCCGGCCGGACGGGTTGTTCTCGATTCCGAGGAAATCCGGGACAAAGGCCCGCTCCGTCAGGTCCTGACGGTTCACGTACCCGCGCGCCAGCCCCACCCCTGCGAGGCCGATTTCTCCCATTTCACCGCGCGGCAGGGCCCGAAGCTCGGCGGGATCCACAATGACCGCGGTGTAGGTGGGCAAGGGCACTCCGAGGGACACGGGCAGGTCCGGGTCCAGGACCGACCAGGTGGCAGTCACGGTCGCTTCGGTGGGGCCGTAGACGTTCAGGAAGCGCCGGCCGGGGCGGTGCCAGCGCATCACGAGATCCTTCGGGCACGCCTCTCCGGAGACCAGCAGGAACCGCAAATCGGGCAGGTCCTCGTCAAGAGTGGCCAGCAGCGTTGGAACGCAGCAAAGGGCGGTGATCCGTTTTTCCTGCAGGTACTCCGCGAGTTCGGCACCCAGCATGCTGGACCGGCCCGGCTTGGGCACCAGCGTGGCTCCGACCATCCAGGCAACCCAGATTTCCTCCACCGAGAAATCGAAGGCGATCGTCATGCCTTGGTACACGCGGTCCGTGGACTCAATCCCGTAGATGTCAGAGGCCACCCGGACAAAATTGCAGATGCTGGCCTGCTCCACTGCCACGCCCTTGGGCCGGCCGGTCGAGCCGGAGGTGTAGATAATGTAGGCCAGCTCATCCTTGGTTCCGCCATGGTCCGCGCTTCCCAAACGGGAGGAATCCTTGGCGTCGATCTGGGCCTGCACATCATCGACGCACACCGTGACAGCGGCCACCTCAGGCAGCAGATCCCTCAGATGGGACAGAGACAGGACCATGGCCACGTTGGCGTCCTCGACAATGTACTGAAGACGGTCAGGGGGAAAACCCGGGTCCAGGGGAACATAGGCCGCGTGGATCTTCAGAACGGCCAGCATCGCCACGTAGGCCCGCCATGGCTGGTCAAACAGCAGGGCGATGCGGTCACCCGGCCGGGCACCGCACACCAGGAGATGCCGCGCCAGCTGGTTCGCCCGTTCATCCAGCTCCGTGTACGTCAGGACAACGTCCCCCGCATCGACGGCAACCTGGTCGCCGCGCCCCTGTTCCCGCAAGCGGTCGCAACTATCCTCAAACAGCCGGTCCAACCGCTCGCCCCGCCGCCAGCGGGCGGCCTGATCGGGCGCAGCCGACGTCAGGACAGTTCCGCCTTCCGAGCCGCCGATCATCGACATGATTCCCCGCAACTCGGGAGGTCTGGTGAGGCCGTTTCCGGTCCTCGCGGTCTTGCCCATCCTTTAGCTCCTTCGCTAGAAGTGACGTGCCACAGTTCTGTCGCCCGCCGGAACAGGGGTCATATCCTGGCCGGAAATCGGGACCCACGTCTGGAGCGGGGGGCCAACAGCGGGTGTGAGATGGCCTTCATGACCGGCCGCCGTTGCCTCGTCCGCCGGGGTCATGCCGAAGGCCCGCCGGACAGCGCGCTCGGCATCCGCGAGCCGGTCGGCGTGCGTGACAGCCCCCACGGACGTCTCGGAGATGTCGACGAGATCGAGCTCCACGTCGGCGTCGGACAGGGCCTTGAGAAAGGTGCAGAAGATTTGCGGGGACGACCGCATGCCCAGTCCAGTAATGGACACCCGGCCCACCCGGTCGTCGTGCTGCAAACCTTCAAATCCAATGCTTCCCTTTTCGGCATCCAGCACAGCAAGGGCGTTACCTGCATGGGCAGCAGGCACGATCAGTGCAACATCGGAACGCCTCGGGCCGGGGCCGGCCGTATTTTGGACAATTGCCTGGACATGCGCCCCGGACCGAGAGAGGACATGCAAGATGCGCGCCATGCTCTCCGGCTGGTCCGGAATTCCCACGACAGTGATTTTCGACGCCGAGTTGACCCCGGCTACAGCGGTCACCTCGGGTTGTTCCCTGGCGGGCTGGAGCAGTGGATGACGGTCAAGGCCGGGCAGGATCAACGTCCCGGGCTCCGGCACGAAGGAGGACCTCACATGGATCGGAATACCGAACCGGCGGGCGTATTCAACACACCGCAGGTGCAATACCTTGCAGCCGGAGGCGGCGAACTCAAGCATTTCCTCGCTCGAGAGGATCTCGATCTTCCGCGCCGTCGGGACAACCCGGGGGTCCGCGGTGTAGACGCCGTCGACGTCCGTGTATATCTCGCAAATATCAGCTTCGAGCGCAGCGGCCAGGGCGACCGCGGTGAGATCCGAGCCGCCACGGCCGAGCGTGGTCACCCTGTTCCGTTTCTGCGTCCTGCCCTGGAATCCTGCGACGATGGGGACCTCGCCACGGGCCAGACTACTGCGGACGCGGTCCGGCCTGACATCGGTGATGTGTGCCTTGCCGTGGATGTTGTCGGTAATGAGGCCGGCCGCACTGCCCGTAAATGTGCGGGGCAGCTGGCCGAGATCCGCCAGGGCAATCGCCAAAAGGGCCGAGGACACAAGCTCGCCGATGCTCAGCAGGGCGTCAAGGTCCACAGGCAAGGGCCGGGCGGAAACTTCCGCGGCAAGATCGCAGAGTTCATCGGTGGTGTCCCCCATGGCGGACACCACCGCCACGACCCGATAGCCGTTGGTCCGTGTTTTGGCGATCCGCTCGGCTGCCCGGAGGATACCCGCGGCATCCGCCAGGGACGAACCGCCAAACTTTTGAACAATGACACTACCCGGGGGAATCGCCCGGTCGGTTTCCGCTAGATCACTGTCGTTGAAAGCTGTTGCCTTGCGGGTACCCATTTTGCTCCCCGAAATCTACTTCGATTCTTGCAAGGGGCACTGGCCCCTTCGAGCCGTTTCGCCCTGATCGGATGCTCAAATGGTTGATCCCAAGGCCACCGGCTCCCCGGTCACAGTCACTGCGGCCGCAGCGAGAATATCGAGTCCCTTCTGAAGATCCTCGGGGCTGATAGTCAGCGCGGGCATCGTCTTGACCACTTCCCCTTCGGGTCCGGACGTTTCCACGAGCAGACCCCGGGCAAAGGATTCAGCCGCAATCCTCTCCGCAGTCTCGGGGTTGGGGTAGTAAACACCCGCGAGCAGTCCCCGGCCACGGACCGTGGCGCCTTCGACGCCCGCTGCGATCTGGGTAAGCCCCTCGTGGAGCTGGGAAATGAGCCCCGCGACGCTTGACTGGAAGCTGCCGTCCCGCCAGTAGTGCTCCAGGGCAGCGGCGCCGGTGACGAATGCCGGGTTGTGCCCCCGGAAAGTTCCGTTGTGCTCGCCAGGCTTCCAAATATCCAGTCCGGGTTTGAACAGTGTCAGTGCCAAAGGCAGTCCAAAGCCCGAGATGGACTTCGACAGGCAGACGATATCCGGAGTGATCCCCGCCTCCTCGAAGCTGAAGAAGGTCCCGGTCCGTCCGCAGCCGGCCTGGACATCATCCACGATGAGCAGGATGTCGTGTTGCCGGCACAGCTCGGCAAGGCCTCGCAGCCAGGACACCCGGGCGGCCCTGAGCCCACCCTCGCCCTGGACGGTTTCCACGATCACCGCTGCGGGCTTATCGATGCCCGATCCCCTGTCCTCCAAGGCTTGCCGGAGCCACAGAAAGTCCGGCATCTGACCATTGAAGAACCCGTCATAGGGCATGCTCGATGTGTTCGTCAGCGGGACGCCGGCTCCCTGCCGTTTCATTGAATTGCCCGTGACCGACAACGATCCCAGGGTCATCCCGTGAAACGCGTTGGTGAAGCTCAGGACATGCTGCCTGCCGGTAACCTTCCGGGCAAGCTTCAGGGCTGCCTCCACTGAGTTTGTTCCCGTCGGTCCGGGGAACATGACTTTGTAGTCCAAATTCCTGGGCTCGAGGATCAACTCCCGGAAGGTTTCCAGGAAGCGCCGCTTGGCCGGTGTTTTCATATCGAGTGAATGAACGATTGCGCCGGAGAGAAGATAGTCCACCAGCGGCTGCAGCAGCACCGGGTTGTTGTGCCCGTAGTTCAGTGCTCCGGCACCGGAAAAGAAGTCCAAATATTCTCTGCCGTCTTCACTGTAGAGGCTGCTGCCGGACGCACGTTCAAACACGGTGTCCCAACTGCGGCAGTAGCTACGGACCTCAGACTCCAAGCTTTCGAAGATATCCATCTGTCGATGTCCCCCGTACTTCCGACTAGCGACGTTGCCCGAGCGCAAACACAACCCGGGTTCCCGGATGACGGGCGCGGGGAAGGGGACAGCGCAGCGCCTGTGGCGCACTGACCTTTGCTTCACGGGGCCCGTATTTACTCCCGCATAGAGGTGCTCTAGGCGGGAACTGGGCAGATCCTAGACGCCTGCCCAAATGCTTTTCCGTTTCTTATCGTAAACTCAGGAAACTCACAGCACCTGAGTAGCGGGTACCTGTCTTTTCCCCTCAAACGGCTGATTAACTACCCGATTCGGCAGGGTTTCTCACCTTTGAAGGCCCCGGGCTACTCGGAAAAATGCCGGCTGCCGGGCATCCGGCGGACATGGGCGCCGGCGCCATGGACATCCGACTTCCTCTGCCAACGGGGCCGGCGAACGCGGCGAGGGATGGGACACCGTTTTGAGAGTCGTTTGAAAGGCGAAGCTGGTGTTTAGCCGGTCTTGGCCATCGCGTAGGCCACGGTGCCGTAGGCCAGGGCGCCGGACATTTCGGTGAGCAGTTGCGGGTTGGTGTTGGCGATGGTGTCGCAGGCCTCGTGGTAGCAGGGATCGAGGTCCTTGCCGGCCACCCCGCCATAGGCCTGCGCCTGGGCCTGGGTCTTCTTCTCGACATCGCCGGTGAACAGCCCGCCGCCGGGAATGCCGGCCGAGAGGAAGGCGTCGTAGTCCGAGCCGCCGTCAAAGGGCGTGGTCTCGGCCGGCAGCGCGTTCTCCTGGAAGTACCGGAACAGGATGTCCTCGATCGCCTTGGACCCGGCCGGGCCGCCGTCGCCGAAATCCGATCCGTCCCCGTCATGCACCGAGCGGACCCCGTTGGGCGAGGCCGCCATGTCCACGTTCAGGTTCGCCGCGGTCTGGCCGATCTCGGCCGCACTGAGTTCGTCGACGTAGTGCTGGGACCCGTACAGCCCGTCCTCCTCGCCGCCCCAGAACGCGAACCGGACCCGGTTGGCCGGGGTGATCCCGGCCTCCTTCATCCACCGCGCGGTCTCCAGGACGGCCGCGACCCCGCTGGCGTTGTCGTTGATGCCCGGGCCCTCCTGCACGGAGTCCAGATGCGCACCCACCACCACGGTGTGCCCGGCATCGCCACCCGTGTCGGCGAGGATGTTGAAGGACTCCACCGTCTTGCCGCGCCGGCCGTCCTCTTTGAACGTGAAGCTCTGCCGCACCGGCGAGTACCCGGCCGCGCGCAGCTGTTCCTCGACGTATCGGGCCGACTCCTCATACCCCGAGGTGCCCGAGGCCCGGTTCCCGCCGTTGGCATCGGCAACCCGCTGCAGCGCCTGCAGGTGCCCCACCACGTCCCGGGACTCGAACGCCGCCAGCACCGCGCGCGCGTCCACCGTGCTCGCCGGGGCCAGCACGGTGGGTGCCGAACATCCCGAAACCAAAAGGCTGATTGCCACCAGGACAGCCGCGGCCGCCGCGCGCCCCCGCTCGTACCTCCGCGTACCCGTCACGCTAAGAACATACTGCCTCAGCCGCCGGGGAGGAAGGCCACCCCTAGTGCGAGCCGGCCCTAAGCGGTGCGGCGGCCACGGCCGCCGGGTCGGAGAAGGCCAGACGGGGCACCACCACCAGCGCGGCAGCGGCGGCAAGCCCGGTGACTCCGCAGATGGTCCATACCGTGAGGTAGCCAGCGAGCGGCGCCGCGGTCTGACCGGCGTCCCCCGCGCCGGCCCCGGCCTCGGCCAGGACGTGGCTGACCAGGGCGATGCCGAACACCGCGGACGCGAAGGCTCCGCCGATGGTCTTGGTGGTGTTGGTCAAACCCGTGGCCATCGCGGTCCGGTTGAGGGGCGCGGCCGCGGCGGCCGCCGAAGGCAGCGCCGCCACGAGGGCCCCGGAGCCGACACCGGCGATCGCCATGTTGGCCAGCGCTTGGGCGAGACTGCCGTGGAACGGCAGGAACAGCAGGTAGCCCAGGCCCACGAGCGTGGCGGCGCCCACGAGGGTCCAGCGCGGGGTGAGCCGGCGGGTCACCACCGGGTACAGCAGCGCGCCCACCAGCAGCGCCAGCACGTAGACCCCGATGATGATGGGGACCTGCCCGGCGCGCAGCCCGAGGCCGTAGCCGTGCAGCGCGGGATCCGTCCGGGCGAAGGTGGACAGCGGGGCCTGCGCGCCGAGCACCGAGACGCCAAAGAGCCCGGCGGTCAGCTGGACGGGCCACATGGACTTACCCCGCAGCATTCGGATGTCGACGAGCGGATCGGCCGCGCGCAGCTCGAACCGCGCAAACGGAACGAACACCAGAATTCCGGCTCCCACCAGCGCCCACGGCCACCACGCGCCGGCCCCGTTGAGGCGCATGAAGGTCAGACCGGACGTGATAAGCAGCAGCCCGAGGGCGAGGAGCGTGAAGCCGCGGGTGTCCACGCGTCCGCCGCTGCGCTCCCGCGACTCCGGCACGCCAAACCTGACGGCGAACCAGCATGCGGAGACGGCCACCGCGGGGACCAGGAGCACCAGCTGCAGCTGGCCCGCGAACACTTCCACGAGCGCACCGGCGGCGAGCGCCCCGGCGATGACACCGGCTTCCAGCGCCCCGACGAGGACGCCGGCCGCGCGCCGCGTGCGGGCGGCGCCGTCGGGCAACTGATGGACGCGGCTGAAGATCAGGGCAATTTCCAGGGGCAGCCAGACCACGTAGAAACCCTGGAACGACCACGCGGCCAGGAAGGTCCAGAAGTCCGGGGCGAGCGCGACGCCCCAGGAGGCCGTGGCGGTGACCAGCGTGGAAACCAGCAGGATCCTCTTGTGCCCGTACATGTCCCCCAGCTTGGCCAGCACCGGCACGGCGAGGGCGCTGACCATGAGTTGCGCGGCCTCGAACCAGTTGACGTCGGCGTCGTGGATCCCCAGGTGCCGGGCGATATCGGTGAGGATGGGCGTGTAATAGCCCTGCAGGATTCCACTGGTGAGCTCCACCAGACACAGAAAAGCTACAACACGGCGCATGGCGGCCTTCCGGGAGGGCGGGCACCTCGCGGCCAGCCGATTGATTGCATCCTAGGCCCGCGCCAGCGCCGAAGGCGGGAACGCGGCCGGCAACGCGGCCGGGAAGACGGGGCGGCAAACCCGGCCGGAACGGCGCGGGAATATTCGTCCACGCCGGGCGTTATACCGGTCGATAGATGCAAACGCATCTAAATCGGCTATAGTAGAAACAGATCCCGGATCCACCCCGGCCACGGAAAGGCACACCATGCAGATCGGCGTATTCAGCGTCAGCGACATCACTACCGACCCCACCACGGGCCGCACCCCGACTGAGCACGAGCGCATCAAGGCGTCCGTGGCGATCGCCAAGAAGGTCGAAGAGATCGGCATGGATGTCTATGCCATCGGCGAGCACCATAACCGGCCGTTCTTCTCGTCCTCCCCCACCACCACGCTGGCGTACATCGCGGCCCAGACCGAGCGCATCATCCTGTCCACGGCCACGACCCTGATCACCACGAACGACCCCGTGAAGATCGCAGAGGACTTCGCGATGCTCCAGCACCTCGCGGACGGACGCGTGGACCTGGTCCTGGGCCGCGGCAACACCGCCCCCGTCTACCCCTGGTTCGGCAAGAACATCCAGGACGGGATCGAACTCGCGATCGAGAACTACTCCCTGCTGCGCCGCCTCTGGGACGAGGACACCGTCAACTGGTCCGGCAAGCACCGCACCCCGTTGCAGAACTTCACCTCCACCCCCCGCCCGCTCGACGGCGTCGCCCCCTTCGTGTGGCACGGCTCGATCCGCACGCCGCAGATCGCCGAAGTGGCGGCGTACTACGGTGACGGCTTCTTCGCCAACAACATCTTCTGGCCCAAGGAGCACTACCAGCAGCTGATCGGCCTCTACCGCGAACGCTATGAGCACTACGGCCACGGCAAGGCGGACCAGGCGATTGTGGGCCTCGGCGGCCAGTTCTTCATGCGGAAGAACTCCCAGGACGCCGTCAAGGAGTTCCGCCCCTACTTCGACAACGCCCCGGTCTACGGCCACGGCCCCTCGCTGGAGGACTTCACGTCCCAGACCCCGTTGACCGTCGGCAGCCCGCAGGAAGTGATCGAAAAGACCCTGACGTTCAGGGAGTACTTCGGCGACTACCAGCGCCAGCTCTTCCTGATCGACCACGCCGGCCTGCCGCTGAAGACCGTCCTGGAACAGCTGGACCTGTTCGGCGAGGAAGTGCTGCCGGTGCTGCGCAAGGAATATGCCGCGCTCAAGCCGGCACACGTTCCCGAACCGCCGACGCACGCCGGCCGGGTGGCGGCCGCACTGGCAGCGGGCACCGCCGATGCCGCCGCGGCAGAGACCACCGTTCAGGGCTCATGATGCCCGCCAAGACTACCGAATCGCCGGTACGCCTGGCCGCGGAAACCTGGGAGTCCCTGTTCCGGGCCCAGGTGGCGGTGATGCGCAAGCTGCAGGCGGCGCCGGCATTCAAAGCCCTGGCGCTCAATGAGTACGACGTCCTGTTTACGCTCTCCCGCTGCCCCTCCGGGTGGCTGCGCCTGAACGAACTCAACGACAACGTGCTGCTGAGCCAGTCCAGCCTGAGCCGGCTGGTGGAGCGGCTCGGGAAGCGCGGGCTCGTTGAACGGACTCCAGCCCCGGAGGACGGCCGCGGGATCCTCATCCGGCTCACCGATGCCGGACGGGACCTGCAGAAGCAGATCGGCCGGGAACACGTGCGCGACATCGCCGCGCTCGTGGGCCCGGCCCTCTCCGCCGCCGAACAGCAGGAGCTGCTGCGGCTGACCGAGAAGCTCCGCGCCGCTGTCTCCGTGCGCTAAGACCGTGCCGTGAGGCCGTGCGCTGCCTAGTGGATCGCGACGAGCTGGGCCGGGTCTTCCTGCGGCAGGTCATCGACGACGGCGGTGACGCTGAGTTCCTTCAGGGACAGGCTGCCGCCCACGGTGGACAGGAAGGCGGTGTCCGAGGAATCGCGTCCTGCCGTGATCCGCAGCATGCTGTCCCGCGGCGCCAGCCCCGTGGGGTCGATGACGTGCCAGGCGCCATTGATGTGCGCCTCGGCCACGGCGTGGAAGTCCATCGGGGTCAGTCCCGGGGCGTAGACGGCGGCCAGCCGGGCCGGGACGTTCTTGGAACGCAGCAGGGCAATGGCGAGGTGGGCAAAGTCCCGGCAGACGCCGCGGCGGTGCAGCAGTGTTTCGACCGCGCCGTCGGTCCCCCGCGAGGATCCGCTGACGTAGCGCAGCTCGTTGAAAACCCAGTCCCGGACGGCGTGGAGTAGCTCCTCGCCCTGGAGCCCGCCGAATTCGGCATAGGCGGTGGGCAACAGCCGGTCTGATTCCGCGTAGCGGCTGGGCCTGACATAGCGGATCAGTTCCATGAGCCCGGGTTCCTCGGGCAGCGCGAAGCCGGTGACGGTGGCCGAATACTCAACCAGGACTTCGGTGGGTTCGGCGAATTCCATGTAGTGGAAGCGGCCGCCGTGATGGTCCGAGAGCTCGGTCAGCGGCACGTCCCCGCCTCCCGCGGTCACCCTGAGCGATTCTTCAATCGAGTCGTAGCCGGCGTTCCGGGCCACCGCCACGGCGAGAGCCACCTTGGTTTCGGCAACGGTCTTGAAGGCCATGCGGGCGGCTACGGCGCGTTCCATGTATCTCTGTCTCCGGGATGTGGGATTGAGGTGGGTGCAGGGGAAGCCGCCGTCAACGGCCCGGGGATGTGCGGGGCGGGCGGGACTAGTTTTTGATCTTCAGAGACATTAGCATCCGCTGGAGGTTCGCGAATTCGGACCCCTCATTGACGTACTTGGCCGCCTGGTCGAGAGTGTCGAAGGCCTTGGCGGGGGCAACCTTCTGGTCCGGCGCCAACGCTTTGAGCACTGTCAGGTCCCCGAACGAATAGTCCCCCTTGCCGGCCGGGCCACGGACCACGTTCTGCAACGCGCAGCTCCTGCCGCCGGCGCCGCCCGCCACGTTGGTGATGCCGTAGGAGCCGAAGTACTTGTAGCCCTGGATCACCCGGAACACCACGTGCGGGTCAATGGTTCCCCCGCCGCCGGCGTGCGGCAGGTCAACCGGCACGCTGCTGACCACGACGTAGTTGCGGGCGGCGTCGTCCGGGCAGGCCGCGGCCGGCTGCGGGGGCAGGCCGGTCTGCAAGGTGGCCAGGTAAGCACCGCCGGCGTCCTTGACGGTGATCTTCAGCGCTCCGGGCAGCGCACCGGCGTCGGGAGCTACGGACTGGACAATCCAGTCCTGCGGCACCTCAAAACTGACGGACTTTGCCGGGTCGGTAAAGACCTTCCAGGCCGCTGCGCTCGAGCCCGCGCTGGGGGAAGCGCCGGCCGAGGCGGCGGCACCAGTGGTGGCAGACGGCGTCGCACTCTCAGTCGCACCGGGACCCGCACTGTCCGCCGCGCTGCTGCCCGCGGTCCAGACCGGCGTCCCCTTGCCGTCGCTGCTGCAGCCCGAAAGGGCTGCCGCCGCGACCGCGAGCACCGCGCCGGTGCGCAGCACAGCGCACCGGATTCCTGCAGTGCCTGCTGAAGAAGCGGTGCCTGCTGAAGAAGGGGCCGTCCCTGTCATGGTGCCAGCGTAGCCGGGGCGCCGCATGACTCAGAGCTCCCGCATCAGTGTTTCGTAGAACCGGACCCCCTGCTCCAGCGTCTCCAGCCCGATCTTTTCGTCAACGGCGTGGATCGAGCCGCGGGCCCGGACGTCCATGAAGAAGGGCGCGAAGCGGTACACGGCACCGCAGATCCCGGTGAAACGGCGCGAGTCGGTGCCGCCCATCATGATGTAGGGGGTGATGATCGCCTCGGGGAAGACCTGCCCGATGCAGTCCGCCAGCAGGTCCCACTGGGCCCCCGAGGACGGCGACACCGGAGACGGGTCGTTGCCCTCCACGACGCGCAGTTCGACTTTCGGGTCGCGGATGATCTTCCGCAGCAGTGCCATGGTGCCCTCGACCGTCTCCCCCACCGCCACCCTGATGTTGGCGTTGGCCTTCGCCGTGGCGGCGAGGACGTTGGCCCCGGAGCTGCCTTCGAGCGTGGTGATGGCGACGGTGGTTCGGGTCATGGCGTTGGTCTCGCTGCCGAGCCGGCCGAAGAGCCAGGTGATCGGCGCCCGGAGCAGTGCCACGTTCGCGAACACGGCCCGCAGCGGTGGCGGGGTGTGCGGGCCGAAGCGGCGCAGCATCTCGGCGGTCACCTCCGGCAGCGACTGCGGGAACGGGCTGCGCTCGATCCGGGTGATGGCGCGGGCCAGCCGCGCTGTCGCCCCCATCCGCGGCGGCGTGGAGGCGTGTCCGCCCGGGTCCCGGGTCAGCAGCTCCACGTCCAGGATTCCCTTTTCGGCCACGCCGACGACGGCGGCCGGCCGGCTCACCCCCGGGAAGGCGCCGCCCGCGACGGCACCGCCCTCGTCCAGCACGAGCCAGGGCACCACGCCGCGGCCGGCCAGCAGGTCCGCGGCGGCCGCCGCGCTGTTGCCGGCCGTCTCCTCGTTGTTGCCGAACGAGAAGTAGAGGTCGTGCGCGGGCGCATACCCCGCCAGCAGCAGGCTCTCGGCCGCTTCCAGGATGGCCACGAGCTGGCCCTTGTCATCGAGCGTCCCGCGGCCCCAGAGGAACGTGCCGTCGTTGTGGCCGGAGAACGGCGGGTGTGTCCACTCCCCCGGGTCGTCTGCCGGGACGACGTCGTAGTGCGCCATCAGCACCGACGCCCGGTGCACGGCCGCTGCGTCCTCCGCTGGTGCGGCGCCGGGCCAGCGGTACAGGAGTGCGTGGCCGTTGACCCGCTCCAGTTCCAGGGCAGCATGGACCGCCGGATACAACCGGGGCAGCGCCGCGATGAAGGCCTCGAACTCCGCTGTTTCCACCCCGGCCCCGGCATGGGAGGACCCGGACCGGGAGGACCCGGCATGGGAGGACCCCGCGGCCCGGATGGACACAGTCCGGTACGTTACGAGCTCCGCCAGCGACGCCGCCGCGCGCCCGGCGCCCGGCGGGTGCCCGGGGCCGCCCGGTGTTCCGCCGGGGCTCTTGAGGGTATTGCCGGCGGCCGCGTTCTGCAGGGGGTTGCGCATGCGCGAAAGTCTACGGCCGGAGGGTCCGCCGGAACGGGCCATTCGGCGCGCGGGTCCGGCCCCGGAATCCGGGGCACAATTTCGGCGCACAAATTTCGGCCCCGCGAAAGCGGATACGCTGGGGGCATGGCCGAACAGAGCATTGACGGAACGCACTTTGGGGATGTGGGCGACGTGGCAGGCATGTCGGCCCTCGATATCGCGGACTGGCGGCTGCGGACCTTTGCCCTCTACGCCACCACGCGGAAGATTGCCGCGGACAGCCCGGCCGAGGCGCATTCCTACTGGCGCCAGGAGCGGGACCGCATGTTCGGCACCCATCCGGCCTCCGCGCTGACGGCCGAGGCCAAGGCCACTTTCGGCGGCCTGAAGACGGCGGACTACGATCCGATCTACCGTTTCCACGTCCCGCTGACCCCCGAGGGCGCCGGGCGGGAGATGAACGTAGAGACCGGGACCGACGGCCTGGTCCGGTTTGTGCGGCTGGGCACCTTCGACCTGCCCGAGATGGGACAGCTCGCGGTCTGGAAGCTCAGGGGCTACGGCGGGGGCATCTTCGTGCCGTTCCGTGACGCCACCGCAGGCCAGCCCGGCGGCAGTTACGGCGCTGGACGCTACCTCCTGGACACCATCAAGGGAGCTTTCCACGGCGTGCGGGGCTCCGGGCCCCAGGCCGAATTCATCCTGGACTTCAATTTCGCCTACAACCCCTCGTGCGCCTACAACGAGGCCTGGGCATGTCCGCTGGCGGGCCCGGCAAACCGGCTGGCCGTGGACATCCCCGTGGGCGAGCTGTACTGAGCGGATGGAGTCCCAGCTCGAACAGCTTGACCCTGCCCCCGCCGTCGTCCTCGGGCCGAAGACCCGCCGGTACCGTGGAGTCCTCCGTTACCCCGTGGTCCGGCAGCTCATCCGGTTCACCGGCGTCGGCATTGTCTGCACCCTGACCTCCCTGGCCCTGTACGCCCTCTCCCGGCCCTGGCTTGGGGCCCAGCCGGCCAACGCGGCGGCCCTGATCCTGACGTCGTTCATGAATACCGCCCTCAACCGGCGCCTGACGTTCAAGATCACCGAACGCCGCCGGATGAAGCGCGACCACCTCAACGGCCTGATCGTGATCGTCGTCGCGCTGCTGATCACCGGCGGCAGCCTCGCCGTCCTGCACTGGGTCAACCCGGACGCCACCGTGGCCGAGGAGCTGTGGACCACCACCCTCTCCGGTTTCGCCGCCACCGCCGTGCGGTTCACGATGCTGCGGCACTGGATCTTCCGCCGCGCCCGCCACCGCTGACGTCGCCCGGGGCCCTCACCCCGGGTTGAGCTATCAGTTCAAGCCGCTATGGAGGCCCGATAAGGACATTTAGTGACAGCTCAACCGGTGGAGGGGGTCCCGAGGGAGCGGACGCCGGCGACGGCGTTGCGGACCGCGGCCGCCGCCTCCTGCAACTGCGCTGCCGTCACGGTCGAGTCGAAGCTGAACCGCACCGCCGTCTGGGCGATCTCGGGCTCGATGCCCAGGGCCAGCAGCACGGGTGAGGGCGCATCCGAGCCGGCGGCGCACGCGGAACCGCTGGAGCAGATGATGCCCTGGCGTTCGAGCTCCAGCAGCACGGACTCGCCGCTGGTGCCCGGGAAGCAGAAGGATGCCACTGAGGGCAGCCGCTCGGTGGGGTGGCCGGTGAGCAGTGCGCCGGGAACACCGGCCAGCACGGCGCCGATGAACCCGTCGCGGAGGGCAGCGACGTGCCCGGCCGGTTCCCGCGGCAGCGCCAGTGCCGTCGCCAGCGCCACGGCGCCGGCGACGTTTTCCGTGCCCGACCGGCGGCCGCGCTCCTGCCCGCCGCCGTGGACCAGCGGTTCAAGCCGGACCCGGCCGCGCACAAACAGCGCGCCGCTGCCTTTGGGCGCGCCCAGCTTGTGGCCGGAAATGCTCAGCGCGTCCACGCCCAGTGCGCCGGTGTCCAGCGGCAGCCAGCCGGCGGCCTGGACGGCGTCGGTGTGGAACGGGACCCCGTGGGCATGGGCCAGCGCCGCGAGCCGGGCGATGGGCTGGACCGTGCCGACCTCGTTGTTGGCGTACATGATGCTGACCAGGGCCGTGCCGGGCTGCAGCACGGCGGCGAGGGCCTCTTCGCTCACCTGCCCGAAGCGGTCCACGGGGATCACGTCGACGGCGAACCCGTGGACCCGTTCAAGGTACCGGGCGGATTCTTCCACCGCGGGATGCTCGACGGCGCTGATCGCCACCCGGTCCAGGCGCGGATCGGCGGCGCGCCGGGCCAGGGCGATGCCCTTGACGGCGAGGTTGTCCGCTTCCGTGCCGCCGGAGGTGAAGACGACTTCCCCGGGGCGGCAGCCGAGGGCCCTGGCGGTTGCGGCGCGGGCCCCTGCGAGCGCCGCGGCAGCCGCCTCACCCAGGGAGTGATGGCTTGACGGGTTGCCGAATTCGCCCGTGAGGTACGGCCACATGGCCTCCAGCACCTCGCGGCGGACCGGGGTGGTGGCCGCGGCGTCGAGGAAGATCATGGCGCGCCTCAGCCGGCCGCCGGGCCGGCGCCTGAGTCGACGGCCGGCTCGACGTCAAGCTCAATGTCCAGGCCGAGGTCCAGTGCCGTGACACTGTGCGTCAGGGCGCCGATCGAGATGACGTCCACCCCGGTGGCCGCGATGTCCGCCACGGTGGCGAGGTTGACGTTGCCGCTGGCCTCGACGCGGGCCCGGCCGCCCACCAGCCCGACGCCGGCCGCGAGCTCGGCCAGGGAGAAGTTGTCCAGCATGATGGTGTCCACCCCGGCGGCCAGGACGGGCTCGATCTGCTCCATGGTGTCCACCTCCACTTCGAAGTGTGTTGTGTGGCCGAGCTGGGCCTTGGCGCCGCTGAGCACTGCGGTCAGCTTCGCCGGGTCGCCGCCGGTGAGGACGGCCAGGTGGTTGTCCTTGGCCAGGACGGCGTCGGAGAGGCTGAAGCGGTGGTTGGCGCCACCGCCGCAGCGGACGGCGTAGCGTTCGAGCACCCGCAGCCCCGGCGTGGTCTTGCGGGTATCGGTGATCCGGGCCCGGGTGCCGGTCACGAGCGCCACGAACTCGGCCGTTTTGGTGGCGATGGCGCTCATCCGCTGGACCAGGTTCAGTGCGACGCGTTCGGCCAGCAGCACGGCGCGGGCGTTCCCGGTCACGCGGGCCAGGGCGGTTCCGGCGGCGAAGGCCTCGCCGTCGGTGACCAGCAGTTCGACGACGGCGCCCGGGTCGGTCAGCCGCATCGCCGCGGCGAAGACCTCCCCGCCGCTCAGCACGCCGGGAACGCGGGCGTTGAGCACCGCGGTGGCCCGCGCCTGCGCCGGGATGAGCGTCTGGGAAGTGACGTCCCCGTACGGGGCGTCCTCCTGCAGCGCCGCGCGGAGGACGGCCAGGACGGCAGCCTCGGGCAGGCTCCCGGCGAGCGCCGCGGTGCGGGAGGGCAGGGTTTCCGGGGCAGCGGTTGCGTGGGCAGTGGTGGTCACGAGGAAATCCTTTGCATGGAATGGGTGAGGGCTGAGGCGTCGTCCGTGTCCGCCCGGTAGTGGGCTCCGACGGACTGCGTGCGGTTCAGGGCAGCCGCCACAAGCAGGCGGGCCGCGAGGAGCAGGTTCCGGTCCTCATGGGCATCCTGGCAGAGCCAGTCACTGTGGCCGGCATCGGGACCGGTCTCAGAATGGACAACGGCGTCCCAGGCCGCAAGCACGGTCTCCGCCTCCCGCAGTTGCTCCCCGCTGCGCATTACCCCGGCGTCCGCCGTCATCAACCGCCGAAGAGCGTCGCGCGAGAAAACCCCGTACGCGGATACCGACTTCACAAAATCTTCGGACACGCTCGCTAAAGTGTCCTCCCCTGACGTGAAGTCGTGCGACGGCGCTGCGGAAGCGTGCGTCAAGGGGAGGCCGCCCGCGGCCGTGGGCCCACACGATCCGGGTTCCCTGGCCGAGCTTGCGAGGCTAGGGGGATCGTGGGGAGCACACGGAGCAGTGGTGTCGTGCGACGGGTCGGCGCGCAGGAAGTCCTCGACCGCCCGGCGGCCGAACACCAGGCCCTCCAGCAGCGAGTTGCTCGCCAGCCGGTTGGCCCCTTGGGCGCCCGTGCGGGCCACCTCGCCGGCGGCATACAGGCCGGGTACCGACGTGCGGCCCCACAGGTCGGTGCACACGCCACCCATCCAGTAGTGGGCTGCCGGGGACACGGGTACGGTCTCTGTGGTCCAGTCGTACCCTGCGGCGAGGGTGGCCGCCGTGATGGTCGGGAACCGCCGGGCCAGGAAGCCCGCGCCCCGCTCTGCTTCGATGCCGCGGGCGTCCAGGTAGACCGGGCTGTCCGGCGCGGCCCCGGTGGCGGCCAGGTGCAAGGCGATGCTGCGGGAGACGACGTCGCGGGGGGCCAGTTCGGCGTCGGGGTGGTAGTCGGGCATGAAGCGGTATCCCGCGGCATCCAGCAGCACCGCGCCCTCGCCGCGGACCGCTTCGGAGATGAGCAGGGCCGGCGGCCCGCCCGGAATCTCCCCGGCGGCAAGGGTGGTGGGGTGGAACTGGAAGAACTCGAGGTCCCGCACCGCGGCGCCGGCACGCCAGGCCAGGGCCAGGCCGTCGGCGGTGGCGACGGCGGGGTTGCTGGTGCGGGCAAAGAGCCGGCCCGCACCGCCGGTGGCGAGGAGGACGGCGTCGGCGGCCAGCTCCTGGGGCCGTCCGCCAGCCTGGTAGGCCACGCCGGTGACCCGGGCCGGCGTCGGGGGTGCGCTGCCGGGCTGTGACGGAGCTTCCGGGCGGACACCAGGTTCGGTCAGGAGCCCGGTGACGAACGCGCTGGTCTCCACCCGGAGCCGGCCGTGGCCGGCGCGGTCCAGGACGGCGCGTTCGAGGACGGCGGCGACGAGCCCGCGGGCGATGCAGGCGCCCGTCGAGTCCCCGCCGGCGTGCAGGATGCGCGGGGCCGAGTGTGCCGCTTCCAGGCCCAGGGCCGGTCCGCCGTCGGGAGCTGCGTCGAAGTGCACGCCGTAGCGGCCCAGGCCGGCGATGTCCCGGACAGCCTCCGTGCACAGGATCCGGACTGCCTCGGGGTCGTTGAGCCCGGCACCGGCGGCGAGCGTGTCCGCGATGTGCGCTGCCACGGAGTCCCCGGGGGCAGCATCCTCCGGGGCCAGCACGGCCGAGATGCCGCCCTGGGCGTAGAAGGTGTTGCTTTGCTCCAGCGTCCCCTTGCTCAGGAGGACCACTTCGATGTCACGGCCGCCGGTGGCGGCGTCGTCGGTGGCGAGCAGCGCGGCGTAGAGCCCAGCAATCCCGCTGCCGACGATCACGAGCCGCCTGGTCACGGCCGCGCCGCCAGCATGCGTTCCAGGGCCACCCTGGCCGGGGCGGCCACGTCCTCGTCCACGGTGATGCGGTTCAGCACCTCGCCGCGGACGAGCGCTTCCAGGACCCAGGCGAGGTATCCGGGGTGGATGCGGTACATCGTGGAGCAGGGGCAGATCACCGGGTCGAGGCAGAAGATGGTGTGCTGCGGGTATTCCGCAGCGAGCCGGTTCACCATGTTGATCTCGGTGCCGATCGCAAACGTGGTGGGCTCCGTGGCCGCGGCGATGGCCTTCTTGATGAAGTCGGTGGACCCGGCGGAATCGGCGGCATCCACCACCTCCATGGGGCATTCCGGGTGCACGATCACCTGCACGCCGGGGAACTCGGCGCGGGCCTTTTCGATCTGGCCCACGTTGAAGCGCTTGTGGACCGAACAGAAGCCGTGCCAGAGGATTACCCGGGAGTCGAGCAGGGCCTGTTCGTCGTTGCCGCCGAGGTCCTTGCGCGGGTTCCACATCGGCATCTGCTCCAGCGGCACCCCCATGGCCTTCGCGGTGTTGCGGCCCAGGTGCTGGTCGGGGAAGAACAGCACGCGCTGGCCGCGTTCGAACGCCCATTCCAGCACCGTCGCGGCGTTCGAGGAGGTGCAGACGATCCCGCCGCGCTCGCCGCAGAAGCCCTTGAGGGCGGCGGAGGAGTTCATGTAGGTGACCGGGATGACCGGGACCCGGCCCTCGGCGTCGGGCTCGGTGCCAAAGACCTCCTCAAGCTGTTCCCAGCACTCGGTGACCGAGTCGATGTCCGCCATGTCGGCCATGGAGCAGCCCGCGGCCAGGTTGGGCAGGATCACGGCCTGGTCGGGGCGGGACAGGATGTCCGCCGTCTCGGCCATGAAGTGCACGCCGCAGAAGACGATGGCCTCCGCGTCGGGCCGGGTCAGGGCGGCGTTGGCGAGCTGGAACGAATCGCCCACGAAGTCGGCGTATTCGATCACTTCGTCGCGCTGGTAGAAGTGCCCCAGCACGACGGCGCGGTCCCCCAGTGCCGCTTTGGCGGCGCGGATCCGGGCGTCGAGTTCGGCGTCGGAAGCGAGCTTGTACTCTTCCGGGAGCTGGCCCTGCCGGGGAGTGGAGGCAGGTGCGACGTCGGTGGAGGAGGCACCCGGCCCGTAGGCGGGCACTCCGGCGAGGGCCTCGGCGAGGTCGTAGTCCCAGGGCCCGCGGGCCAGCGCGGGGCTGCAGGTGGAGGCGGCCGCGCCTTGTGCCAGAGTGGTGGCCTGCTCGCGCGTGATCAGCTGGATTGCCGTGTTGACGCTGCTCATGGTGTGCTCCTGTTGTCTGGGTCGAGGCCTGGGCGGCCGGTGAAGCGGTAGAGGCGGGGCGGGCGGTGCTTGCCGCCCTGCAGATAATGGTCGGTTTCTTCGATTTCCGGCGTGGCCTTGACCTGCCGGCGGAAGTTGGCGGGATCGAGTTCGCGGTCCAGGACGGCCTCGTAGACCTCCCGGACCTGGGCGAGGGTGAAGTACTCGCCCAGCAGGTGGTAGGCGATGGATCCGTAGGCCATCTTGTTGCGCAGCCGCCACAGCGCGTAGTCGACGATCGAGTTGTGGTCGAAGGCCAGCCCGTCCAGCCTGTCGGCGCGGAACCAGCGCACGTTCTCCGATTCGTCGGCCAGCGCGGCCTCCGTGGGCTGGACGAGTGCCCAGTACACGATCGAGACGACGCGCTGGGTGGGCGAGCGGTGCAGCCCGCCAAAGGCGTAGAGCTGTTCGAGGTAGTTCGGGGCCAGCCCGGTGGTCTCGCGCAGGTTCCGCGAGGCGGCGTCCTGGAGTGACTCGGAGTGCGTGAGCGGGCCGCCCGGCAGCGCCCAGAGGCCCTTGAACGGTTCGCGGATCCGGCGCACCAGCGGGATCCACAGCGTGGGCCGCCCGGAGCGTTCGCTGGGACGCAGCGCAAAGATCACCGTGGAGATGGCCAGCGACGGCGGCGCGGTCTGGCGCTCCGAGACGTTGGCTGCTGTGGTGTAAACGGTGATCTACCCGCCCTCTGAGGTCCCGGGCGGGTCCCGCGATGGACTGCCCGGCTGGATCCGGCCCGACCGCCGGATTAGTTATAGTCACATTGACTAGAACTAATGATACGGCCGCGCCGCCCGGGCGCAAAATGTTTCAGGTCACATGGGCCGGACCGGGATGCCGCCGGCGCACGGACCGGGCTTGTCCGCGGGTGCCGGCAACGGTATTAATCGAGGCTATGGACGGAGAAGTCATGGACCCGGAGGGTACGGGCGCAGAGGCAGCGGGCGCAGAGGCGGTCAGGGCCCGATACGCGGGAGCGGCCCAGGCATTCATGGAGCTCGCCGGGCGGGTACAGCACCAGGCGTGGTCGCGGCCGGCACTGGGTGAATGGGATGTCCGGGCGCTGACCGGCCACACGAGCCGCGCCCTGACAACCGTGGAAACCTACCTCGCCACCCCGGCCGCCGGGGCGCGGGTGCCGGGTCCAGTGGAATACTTCCTGGGCGTCCGGGGCGCCACCTCGCCCGCCGCGATTGCGCAGCGGGGCAGGGAAACCGGGGAGGCGCTGGGCGAGGACCCTGCCGCTGCCGTGCGGGAGCTTGTCCAACGCGTCACGGCCCTCGTCAGGAACACGCCCGACGATGCCCTGGTGGCCACCCCGGCCGGAGTAATGACGCTCATCGACTACCTGCCGACCCGGACCTTCGAGCTGGCCGTGCACACCCTGGATCTGGCGCGCGCCCTGGGCCTGCCGCCGCCCGCCGCCTTGGCCCCGGCGGTCGCGGCCTCCCTGGAGCTCGCCGGAGCCATCGGCTCCCGGTTGCCGTCCGCCGGTGATTTGCTGCTCTTGCTCACCGGCCGGACCGGCCTGCCCGAAAACCTGAGTGTCCTCTAGCCCGTGCCGGCGGCCGCGGCTTCCAGCAGCGGCAGGGTGCGGCCCTGGAAGTGCGTATTGAGCACGATCACGGAGGACGAGCGCAGGACCGATCTGGTGGCGATCATGGCATCGAGGACGCGCTGGAGGTCCGAATTGGAGCGGGCGGCTATCCGGGCCATGAGGTCCGAGCTCCCGGAGACGGTATGGATCTCGATCAGCTCGGGGATCCGCGCCAGGGCCTCCACGACGGCGTCGTGCCCGAGGTCCTGGTTGATCGTGAGGGAGCAGAAAGCCACCACGGGGTAGCCGAAGTGCGCCGGATCGGGCTGGGGCACCCATGAGCCAATCACGCCGGCGTCCTGCATCCGGTCCAGGCGCGACTGCACCGTGGCGCGGGCAACCTTCAGCACCCGGGAGGCCTCCAGGACCGAGACCCGGGGGGAATCCGTGAAAAATCGGACAATCTTTGCATCAAGCGGATCAACGTCCACTGATTCTTCCTTCCCAAGCGGGACCGGGCCGGACAAACAGCCACCGATGCCCCGATTCAGTTAGCAAACTGCCACCATGCTCTCACGGCGGAGGCGCCCCGGCGGCCGGGGGCCGGGCCCAAATCCGGTAAATTCAATAGGTCCCATAAGGACGCAAAGATCCAAACCACACGAAGGTTCGCCATGACGATGAAGTCCACCGCGACGCTACCCACCGCGGTTCCCGCCCCGAGCCTGGGGCACAGCATGAAACCACGCCAGCTGACCATGATGGGACTGGGCAGCGCGATAGGCGCCGGCCTGTTCCTCGGCTCGGGGGCAGGAATCCAGGCGGCGGGACCGGCCGTGCTGATCTCCTACCTCGTCGCCGGAACCCTGATCATCCTGGTGATGTGGGCGCTCGGAGAGATGGCCGCGGCCAATCCCAACAGCGGCGCCTTCTCCGTGTACACGCAAAAGGCCATGGGCAAGACCGCGGGCGCCACCGTCGGCTGGCTCTGGTGGCTGCAGCTCGTGGTGGTCATCGCCGCCGAGGCCCTCGGCGCGGCCGGGCTCCTGTTCACGGTGTGGCCGGTGATCCCCGTCTGGGCACTGTCCCTGATCTTCATGGCCCTGTTCACCGCCATCAACCTGGCGGGCGTAAAGAACTTCGGCGAGTTCGAATTCTGGTTCGCCATCCTCAAAGTGGCTGCGATCGTGATATTCCTGGCCATCGGCGGGGCCCTGCTGCTGGGCTTGCTGCCGGACGTCCCGTCTCCTGGCCTCGGCAACTTCACATCCGGCTTCGCCCCGGCTGGCCTGGGCGGCATCGCAACCGCACTCTTCGTCGTCATCTTCGCCTTCGGCGGCACCGAGATTGTCAGCGTGGCCGCGGCCGAGACGGAAAACCCGGAGCGCAGCGTCGCCCAGGCGATCCGCACCGTCGTCTGGCGGATCCTCGTGTTCTACATCGGCTCGGTATTCGTCATCGCGGCCGTCCTTCCCTCAACCTCCGCGGCCCTGAAGTCCCCCTTCGCCGGCGTCCTCGACGTCGCCCGGATCCCCGGCGCCGGCGCCGCGATCACCCTGGTCGCCGTTATCGCGCTGCTGTCCGCCCTGAACGCCAACCTCTACGGCGCGTCCCGCATGGTCTACTCGCTCTCTGAGCGCGGCGAAGCCCCCAAGTTCCTCTCCAGGCTCAACACGGCCCGGGTCCCGGTCGTGGCGGTGAGCGTCTCCGTGGCCTTCGGCTTCCTGGCCGCCGTCCTGGAACTGCTCTTCCCCGACCAGATCCTGCCGGCGCTGTTCCAGCTGGTCGGTTCCACCTGCCTCGTTGTGTGGGGCTCGGCCCTGGTGTCCCAGCTGATCCTGCGCCGCCGGGCAGACCGCGACGGCACGGCGCTGCCGCTGCGGATGAAGGGCTTCCCCGGGCTGACGATCTTCGGGCTCGTGCTCCTGGCACTGATCTTCGCCGTCGGCTTCAGCAGCCCGGAGAGCAGCAAGCAGCTGGTCAGCACCCTGGTACTGGTGGCCGGCATCGCCGTGGCGTGCTGGACCGGCGCCCGGATCACCCGGAACCGCAACGCCGCCGCCGCCGGCGCCGGCGCCGGCGCCGGCGCAAAAGCCGACCAGGCGGAACAGCCCAGCCGCTAGACAAATTGCCAAGCTCACCGGCGCGCGGGGCGGCATAAGTGTGCAGTCTGGGCACCCCAGCCTAGGCTGATTGCCCACCCCGCCGCCGGTGACTAGGGTCACAGGCATGGACACACTTCTCCCCGTGGCTTCCGGCAGCGCTGCCGGGCCGCTCACAGCCGATGAACTCCGCGAGCTCTATTCGCTCATGGTGGCCGTCCGGCACCTCGACACCTCGGCCATCGCCTGGCAGCGGCAGGGCATCATCCCCGGCTACGCCCCCGAACTCGGCCAGGAAGCGGCCCAGGTGGGCAGCGGCTACGCCGTGGACACCACCCGGGACTTCGTCTTCCCCACCTACCGCGAAATGGGCGTTGCCCGGACCATGGGGGTGGACATGGTGGCCTACATGTCCACCCACAAGGCCACGTGGCACGGCGGCCTGTACAACCCGCTGGAATCCCGGCTGGCCCCGATCCAGGCGGTAGTTGCCGGATCCGTCCTGCACGCCGTCGGCTGGGCCCACGGCCAGACGCTGGACAAAAAGGACGGCGTCGCAATGACGTACTTCGGCGACGGCGCCTCCTCCCAGGGCGACGTGCACGAGGCGATGAACTTCGCCGCCGTGATGAAGGCGCCCGTCGTGTTCTTCGTCCAGAACAACGGCTGGGCCATCTCGGTCCCCACCGAACGGCAGGTGGCCGGCGGCTCCGTCGCCGCCCGCGCCGCCGGTTACGGCATGCCCGCGCTGAAGATCGACGGCGACGACGTCGTCGCGGTCCTCGAGGCGACCCGCCGCGCCTTCGCCCACGCCCGCGCCGGCAACGGCCCCGTGCTCATCGAGGCCATGACGTACCGCCGCGGCCCGCACTCCACGTCCGATGACCCGGGCCGCTACCGCTCCCTCGACGAGGAACGCGACAGCGCCGGCACCGACCCGCTCGAACGGCTGCGGCAGCGGCTGCTGGCCGATGGCATCGCCGACGAGGCGTTCTTCGCCGAAGCGCTGGCCGCGGCCAAGGCCGAAGAGGAGCAGATCCGTACCGGCATCCAGGCCCTGGGCTCCCGGCCCGGCACCGAAATGTTTGACCTGGTCTTCCAGGAAACCACCCCTGCCCTGCAGGCCCAGGCCGCCAACTGGCGCGAGGAGTCCGAACATGTCTAACTCGATTCTCGAAAACGTAGACGCCGCAGGCGACAACACTGCCGACAACACTGCCGACAACACCGGCGACGACACTGTCACCAACCCGGCAGGAAGCGAGCCCGCCACCACGGTGATGTCGATGCAGCAAGCACTCAACCGCGCCCTCGACGAGGTCCTCGCGGACAACCCCAAAGCCGTCATCTTCGGCGAGGACTGCGGCCGGCTCGGCGGCGTCTTCCGCATCACCGACGGCCTGCAGGCCAGGCACGGCGCGCAGCGCGTCTTTGACACCCCGCTGGCGGAATCCGGCATCCTGGGCATGTCCGTGGGCCTGGCGATGGCCGGGTTCCACCCCATTCCCGAGGTCCAGTTCGACGGCTTCGCCTACCCTGCCATCAACCAGATCGTCTGCCAGATCGCCCGGATGAACTACCGCAGCCGGGGCACCATGCCGATGCCCATCACCCTGCGGGTGCCCAGCTTCGGCGGCATCCGCGCCCCCGAACACCACGGCGAAAGCCTGGAGGCGCTCTTCGCCCACGTACCGGGCCTGAAGGTGGTCTCGCCGTCGAACCCGCATGAGGCCTACCACCTGCTCAAGTACGCTGCCACGCGGCCGGACCCGGTGATCTTCATGGAGCCCAAGTCGAGGTACTGGCAGAAGGGTGAGGTGGACCTTGCGCACTGCGATGCAGACGGCGGCTCCCCCACCGGCGCCAAGGTGATGCGCGAAGGCCGCCACCTCACGCTGGTCGCCTGGGGCGCCATGGTGGCCCGCTGCCTGCAGGTGGCGGAGCTCGCGGCCGAGGACGGGATCGATATCGAGGTCCTGGACCTGCGCTGGCTCAAGCCGATCGACGCCGAGGCCCTCGCCGCCTCCGTGCGCAAGACGCGCCGCGCCGTCGTCGTCCACGAGGCGCCGCTGACCTCCGGCCTCGGCGCCGAAGTGGCGCAGCTGATCACGCAAAGCTGCTTCGACACCCTCAGGGCGCCGGTGGAGCGCATCACCGGCTTCGACGTCCCGTACCCCTCGGGCGACCTGGAAGATGAATACATCCCGAACATTGACCGGATCCTCTTCGGCATCCAGCGAGTGTTGGAGTACAAACGTGGCTGAAATTTCCTTCCCGCTCCCGGATCTCGGCGAGGGCCTGATCGAGGCCACCGTGCTGGAATGGCTGGTTTCCCCGGGCGAGCAGGTGGAGCGCAACCAGCCGCTCGTGGAGGTCGAAACCACCAAGTCGGCCGTTGAATTGCCCAGCCCGCAGGCAGGTAAGGTAGTGCGTATCTACGGCGGGCCCGGCGACAAGATCAATGTCGGCGAGCCCCTGATTGTGTTTGAGGTGCCGGACAACACCGCCGGCATCGTGGGCACGGTCCCGAAGGAAGAGGCACCTAAGCGCCGGGTCCGCCTGAGCGCCGTACTTGATGAGGACTGAGAGCATGAGCGGCAGACACACCGGCGAGCAGCATTCGCACACCGTTGAGGGCACCGACCCCCAGCTGTACGTGCAGGTGCATGAGCCCCAGAACGACGCCGGGTTCCGTCCCGTCCTGCTGCTGCACGGCTTCTCCTCCTCCTCCAAGCTCAACTGGGAAGACAGCGGCTGGCTCACCGCGCTCCTGGAAGCCGGCCGGCGCGTCATCACCGTGGACCTGCCCGGCCACGGCCGCAGCGGCGCCCCGGAGGACATGGACTCCTACTCCCCCAGCCGGATCCGTGCGGACCTGCTGCAGATAGTCTTCGACGCCGGCGCGCGGCCGCTGCGCGACGGGGACCCGTCCAGCGGGCTCGACGTGATCGGCTATTCGCTGGGGTCCCGGCTCGCCTGGGAGTTCGGGGCCACGCAGCACGAGCTGGTGCACCGGCTGGTCCTGGGCGGCCCGAACGTCGCCGACCCCCTGGCGGACTTCGACCTGATCGCCGCGCAGCGGTACCTGGCCGACGGCACGCCGATCGCGGACGAGTCGACCGCCGGGCTGCTGAAAATGGCCATGCTGCTGCCCAGCAACAACATCTTCGCGCTGCTGTCCCTGGTCGAGGCAATCAAGACCGAGCCGTATGACCCCGCCGAAGCGGTCCCCCACATGCCGATGCTCCTCGTGGCGGGGGAAAACGACGACCGGGCCGCCACCATGCCGGAACTCGCCGCCCTGGGCGCCAAGGCCGGCGGCATGGTCGAACAGCTCGTGCTGCCGGGCCGCAACCACACCAACGCCATCACCAGCCGCGCCTTCAAGCAAGGCGCCATCAGCTTCCTGGGCGTCTAAACCCGCCTCACAAAAGCGACGCGGGGTCACTTACGGCCCATCCGAATGATCTGGATGGGCGCGAAGTGACCCCGCGTTGCTCTTTAACCCAGAGGGGCACGGACCTTGCGGTCCGCGCCCCTCGTGCTTGCCTGGTTGCTAGTGCTTTGCGGCTTCGGCCGGCGCGTGGTGCGCGACGCCGAGCGGGCGGCCCTTCGTTTCCCCGGCCAACAGGACGCCGACGGCGGAGATGACGCAGAGGATCATGATGTAGATGCCGATGGAGCCGGTCCAGTGGGTGCCCTGCAGGAGGACTTCCGCGATGGTGGCCGCGAACGCGCCGCCGAGGATGGCGCCGAAGGCGTAGCCGATCGAGATGCCCGAGTAGCGCACCTCCGGCGGGAACATCTCGGCGTACATGGCGGACATGGGGCCGTAGGACAGGCCCAGGCCGACCGTGAGGACGAACAGCGCGACGCCGTAGAGCACGATGTTCTTGGTGTCGATGAGGGCGAACATCGGGATCATCCAGGCAAAGACAATGCCGTAGCCGATCAGGAACGTCTTGACCCGGCCGATCTTGTCCGAGAGCCAGCCGCCGACCAGGGTGAAGATCAGCCAGCCGAAGGAGGCCAGCGTGGTGGCGAGCAGGATCTGCGGAGTGGGCATCTTCAGCGTCTTGGTGGCGTAGGAGATGAAGAAGGCAATCAGCAGGTAGCCGGCGGCGTTGTTGCCGATGAAGATCATCGTCGAGTAAAGGACGGCCTTCTTGTGCTTGCGGAGCAGCTCGCCCAGGGGCGCCTTGCTTTCTTCCTTGCGGTCCTGCATCTCCTTGAAGACGGGGCTCTCAGCGACGGCGCGGCGGATCAGGTAGCCGACGACGATCAGCACGATGGAGAGCAGGAACGGCACACGCCAGCCCCAGGATGCGAAGTCTTCCTTGGACATGGACGTGTTGAGGAAGTACAGCAGGCCGGTCGCGAGGATCATGCCGACCGGGACGCCGATCTGCGGGTAGGCGCCGAACAGGCCGCGCCTGCTCTTGGGAGCGTGCTCCACGGCCATCAGGGCAGCGCCGCCCCATTCACCGCCGGCGGAGAAGCCCTGGATGACGCGGAGCAGGATCAGGAGGATCGGGGCCCAAACGCCGATCTGCGCATAGGTGGGCAGCATGCCGATCAGGGCCGTGGCGGCGCCCATCATGATCAGGGTGAAGACCAGCATGGCCTTGCGGCCGAGGCGGTCGCCGAGGTGGCCGGCGACGATCGCGCCGAGCGGGCGGAAGAGGAAGCTGATGCCGATCAGGGCGAAGGACAGGATCTGCGCCAGGCCAGGGTTGGAGGCGTTCAGCGGGGCCAGGAACAGCGGCGACAGCAGCGTTGCTGTCAGCTGGGCAAAAATAAAGAAGTCGTACCACTCGATGGTGGTACCGACCAGTGTCCCGGCGAGGACCTTGCGTTCCTCGTGTTTGCTGCTGGGACCCGCCTCGGAATCTACGGATGAAGTTACGGTCATTGGAACTCCGTTGCTGGGGGCAGAGGTACTGCCCGGGTGGGTGCGAAGTGGATAACTGATGCCTCATGAATTACTGATCGAACGGTCAGTTAGTATCCTGAATACTACTACGAAAGATGTGATAAGGCACACATGTTCCCGGAAAGTGTCTTCCGCGGGTCAGTCGGTGCGGTTGAGCAGCTCGCGGACCCTGGCCCGGACCGGCTCGCGGTCGTAGGTGTTGACCAGGGCGCCGGCCATGCGGACGGGGTCTCCGAAGAAGAAGTACTCGTAGAGCGACTGGCGCCCGGAGAACCCGGAGATCGAGGCGTCGAAGGCCAGTTTGAACAGCCGGACCCGCTCGGGGCCGGTCAGGGTCTTGCCCTGCAGGTACAGCTCGATATCCTCCCGGGCCTCGCTGTTGACGTCCGCCTCCCCCGGCAGGGCCATGAGGCCCGACGCCGAGAACTTCCGGATGATCTGCGGGAAGCGCTGGGCGATCTTCGGGTACCAGTTGCGGGCGGCGTTCAGGGTGGACCACTTCGGCAGCATGACGCCGGCGTCGTTGAGTCCGGCGTCGGCCTCGGACGCGCGGACCAGGGCCTTGCCGATTTCGACGTCGATAATCAGCTCTGCGATGTCCTCCTGGATGTGCTGGAATCCGTCGATGCCGATCGATTCGGCCAGTTCCGATGCCAGGCCCAGGTAGAACTCGCTCTTGGCGATCGTGCGGGTGACCACCTGGTGGGTCATGAGCGCGCCGGCCCCGGTCTCGGTGTAGAAACTGTTGCACAGCTGCGGGTGGCCCAGCATGAAGATGCGCTCGTTGGGCACGAAGACTTGGTCAAAAACCGCGACGGCGTCCATTTCCTCATAGCGGGAGGCCAGCGGCTCGTCGTGGGTGCTGCCGCCGTTGTACAGCGAGGTGCGGCAGAGGTAGCGCAGGCCCGGGGCGTCGTTGGGGATGGCGAACGCGTAAGAGTAGGGGGCGTCCTCCGGGGTGCCCCGCAGGACCGTGGACGGAAACACGAGCAGTTCGTCGGCGATCGGGGCGATGGTGGCGAGCATGCGCGCGCCCTGGATGACGATCCCGTCCCCGCGCTCCTCCACGATCCGGGCCGAGAGCTGGCCGCCGAGCTGCTCCGACCCGGAGACGGACCGGTTGACCTGCGGCGGGATGAGTGTGTGGGTGGCGAGCACGTCGTTTTCCCGGGCCCACTCGTAGTAGTTGCGGATGTTCTCGCCGAACTTCGGATCCGCCTGCGCGAACCACTTCCCCGCCGTGCCCAGCGCGGTCAGCGCGGAGTTCATATAGTCCCCGGAGCGGCCAAGGAAGCCGTTGGAGGACTCGGCCCAGGTGGAGATGGCGCGGCGCCGCCGCTGGAGGTCCTCGACGGTCTTCGGCACCAGGAAGGAGGCGCTGACCAGGTCCCCGGTGCTGGGTGAGGCGTAAGTGAGCGCCTCCTGGTACTGCGGATCATGCTGCATGTCGAAGAGCCTGGCGTAGGAGCGGGCCACATTGCGGAAGGCCGGGTGCTCGGCGATCTTCTCGCTCACCACCTCGCCGTCGATCACCACGTGCGGCGTCATGGCATTGAGCTTGTCCAGGTACTGCCGTCCGGTACGGATACCCATTGGTCGTCCTCCAGTCGTCGTTGAGCTGAATTGCCGGGAAGGAATGTGGCGCTAGAGCAGATCCTCCATGCCCAGCTGGCTTTCGGGGATGGTGGTAAAGGTGCTGTTGGCGAAGGCCAAGGCATCGCCGTTGCGGTAGTTGAAGTCCACCACCTCGCCGATATAAAGGGTGTGGTCGCCGCCGTCGTACGCCGCCCACGGCTTGCATTCGAAATAGGCGAGGACATTGGACAGCCGCGGCGCGGTCTTCCCCTCCACCCACAGCGGCTCGGGGCCGGGCCTGCCGGCGAAGTGCATGGCCAGGTACCGCTGCTCGGCGCCAAGGATATTCACGGTGAAGGGCCGGCCGGCGAGCTCGTCGTGGGCCCTGGCCGTGCGGGCGATGCTCACCAGCACCAGCGGAGGGTCCATCGAGACCGAGGTGAAGGAGTTCACGGTGATGCCGTGGCGTTTCGTGGCCCCGTCGAAGGTCACGATCGCGACGCCGGTGGCAAACCTGCCGAGGCTGCCCCGGAAGTGGTTGGCCCGCGGTACCGACAGGGGGCCCTGGGCGCCCCCGGCGTGGCCGCGCGGCGTGGCAATCATCATTGATCCCTTGCGTTCGTTGCGTTTCCCGACCGTGGTGTGGGTGTGCTTTGGATCAGCCGTGTTCTATAGTCGAGTTCTGTATTGTGTTCTATAATCGAACAAACAGTTCCCATATAGAACGCTAGCTGACCATGAGCCGGAACACAAGGGTAGCCCGGCGAGCCCGGCGTCCAGTAACCCCGCACCTAGGATGGACCCCATGACCCCGAATGCCGGCACCGCCCAGGCTTCCCCGTCCCAGACGCTGTCCCGTGGTATCAGGGCGCTGGAGATCCTCGCCGAGGCCCAGCAGCCGCTGACCATTGCCGAACTCGCCGACGCCATGGGCGTCCACCGCTCCGTGGCCTACCGGATCCTGCGCACGCTCGAGGACCACTCGCTGCTGGTGCGTGACGATGGCGGCCGCGTCCAGCCCGGCCCGGGCCTCGCGGTCCTGGCCCGCGGGGTCTCCCGGAACCTGCAGTCGGCGGCGTTGCCGGAACTGACCCAGCTGGCCAACACCCTGACCATGAGCGCCTTCGTGGCGGTCTGGGACCGGGAGGAGTGCGTGACGCTGGTGACCGTGGATCCGCGGCACAGCGGCGCCGCGGTGGTGCAGCACCCGGGGTCGCGGCACCCCATCAGCGCAGGGGCGCCGGGCATTGCGATCCAGTCAGCCTTCCCGGAGCAGGAGTGGCGGGCCCTGGTCCCGGGCATCCCGTACCGGTCCGAGGCTGCCGAGGCCCGGCGCCGCGGCTATGCCGCCAGCCATGACGAGGTGATCCCCGGGGTGTCCTCGATTGCGGTGCCGCTGCGTGTGCCTGGCGGGCGTCCGGCCGCCCTCGCCGTCGTCTATATCCGCGCCGCGCAGGATCCGGACGAGGTCGCAGCGGCCCTGACCGACGCGGCGCGTCGCATCGAGGCGCAGCTGGGCTAAGCCCGCGCCCCGTCCCGCAGCAGCGCTGTCCCGTCGGGGTCTATGCGGCCGCGGCCGTCTTCTTCCCGCGTTGCCGGAGTACGACGGCGGCTGCCGTTCCGAGCAGGAACAGCGCCGTGGCGGCGCACACCGGAACCAGGAAGGCCGTCGAATAGCCGAAGTTCTGCGCCAGCTGTCCGGCGATGGAGGATCCGAGCGCGGTGCCGGCCACAACGCCGCTGGCCAGGGCTGTCATGACCGTGCCGAGCTTTCCGGCCGGGGCCACGAGGCCACCGATCGCGAAGACAGTGACCATGAGCGGACCAACGGGCAGGCCCAGGACCAGCAGTACAAGGACCATGGGCAGCGCCGTCGAGGGCAGCAACAGCAGCGATGCGAAGCCGGCCATCAGGGCCGCGCAGGCAATCCAGCGGGCGTTCACCGTGAAGCGCCGGGGCCAGTACGCGACCGAGAGGGCGGCCGCGGCAGAGCTCAGTCCCATGACTGCGTAGAGCAGGCCCGCGAGTTCGGAGGTGGCGAAGCTGGCGGAGAAAGAGCTCAGGGCTGTCTGGGTGGAGCCGAAGAACGTGCCCATGCACACCATCGCCAGCACGGGGAGGGCGACGGCGGCGAAGGTTTTGTCCCGCTGGGCTGCCGTGCGGGTTTCCCCGTGGTTGTCCCCCGCCGTCGTGGGCGCCGGGCCGGCCGCGTGGCCTGCGGCCGGACCGGCGGGCCGGCGTTTCGTTGTGCGGACGACCGCGAGGTGCGTGGGGTGGACGGCGAAGGCGGGTACGAGGACCACGGTCAGTGCTGCAGCGAGGGCCAGCGGCAGCCACGGCGCGAGCAGGCTCGCGAGGATTCCGACGAGTGCGGGGCCGAGCACGAAGGTGAGCTCGTCCGCGGTGCTCTCATAGGAAAGGGCGGTGTCCAGGTCCGCGGAGTTTCCGGCCGCACGGGTTCCGGAGCCGGACGTCCGGGAGGTCAGCGCCATCCAGCGGACGCGGGCCAGCGGACCGACCTGCGGGCAGCTCACCCCGGCCACGAAGGCCGCGGCCAGCACGGGCACCGCGGCGGCAAGGTCGTGGACCCCGGGGATGAGGTAGGCCGTGAGGATCAGGGCAACGATGGCCACGGTGTTGGCGATGGCGGATACGAGCAGGACGCGGCGCTGGCCGAGCCGGTCTGCGAGGACGCCGAGGACGGGGGCACCGAGTGCTGAACCGATGCCGACGGCGCCGGCCGCGGCGCCGCCCACGGCGTACGAGCCTGTGACGGCGGTGACGAGTGTCAGGGCGCCGACTGTCAGCATGGCAAGCGGCAGGCGGGCGAAGAGCCCGAGGGGGATGAAGCTGCGGCCGGCGAGCAACGGCAGCTGCGCGTAGCGGCCGCCCTTTGCGGGCGACGGGGCAGGCAGAGCGTCGGTCGAAATTGCGGTGGCCGGCAGCGCGTAGGTCTGCGGCACTGGGGCGTCAAGAGTAGACCCCAAAGAAGACGGTGAAGGGTTCATGGTTTCCGGGTTCGCTAAATACTGCGCATCGTCCCTCCTCCCGATGCGCGCGACCCGGTAACAGACCAATGATACCCGATCCCGGGACGCCGGCCCTGGGACCAGACCTCGGGACGGGACCAGAGTGGGCCTCGGGACCGGTCCCGGGGCCCACTCTGGGACCGGCTCAGGCCCGGGTGTCGTCGCTGATGTGCAGGGTGGAGCCGCTGCGGCCCTTGACCACTTGGAGCTGGGTGCCGATGCGCTGCTTCATTTCGGCGACGTGGCTCACGAGCCCCACCACCCGGCCGCCGTCGCGGAGGCTTTCCAGGGCGTCCATGACTTGTTCCAGCGCCTGTTCGTCGAGGCTGCCGAAGCCCTCGTCCACGAAGAGGGTCTCGATGTCCACGCCACCGGACTCATGCTGCACGACGTCCGCCAGCCCAAGGGCCAGCGCCAGTGAGGCCATGAAGGACTCGCCGCCGGAGAGGGTGGCGGTGTCCCGGCGCTGGCCGGTCCACTCGTCCACGACCTCCAGGCCAAGGCCGGACTTCGCGCCGCGTGCTGCCTTGGCGTCGGTGTGCTGCAGCGTGTAGCGGCCATCGCTCATACCGATCAGGCGTTCGGAGGCAGCGACGGCCACCTGCTCGAGCCGGGCGGCGAGGACATAGCTGTTCAGGCTCATGCGATAGGTGTTGTCTCCGCCGCCCTTGGCCGCGTCGGCGACGGCGGTGAGCATCGCGGCCCGGTCCCGCGGTTCCCTGCCGGCGGCAGCGAGGTCCGCGTAGTCACCGGCGATGCGCCCGAGTATCCGGAGCGAGTTTTCCGCCAGCCCGGCCGCAAGCACGGCTTCCCGGGCTTTGCGTTCAGCCGCCGCCGATTCCGTCCTGAGCTCCTCGAGGGCGGCGTCGCTGACGATGTCCTCGGCGGCCCGCTCGGCTGCCGCCAGGGCCAGGTCCTCTCCGGCGAACAGTTCCTGGATCCTGGCGGCCTCGTCCTGTCCGACCCGGATGGCCGTTTCAAGGCTTGTTGCCACCGGCGTTGCCAGCAGCGCTTCCCGCGCCGCGGTTTCGGTGCTGAAACCGGCTCCGGGAAGGGCCACTTCAAGGTGCCGGCGTGCCTCCGCGGTGCGGGCGGCAGCCTGTTCGTGGGCTGAGTGTGCGGCGTCGGCGTGCTCCAGGACCGCCGTGGTTGCCGTCAGGGCGGCGATCCGCTGTTCGAGGGTCGCGTGGCCGGCGCGCAGCTTGTCCAGGGTGGCTTCGAGGGCCTGTGCCTGTTCGTCGATTTCGGCGATCGTCGATTGCGTCTGCACGATGCCGGAGGCGGCGTCGGCCTGCGCCCGCTCTGCGTCGGCGATCACCGCTTCGAGTTCTGCCATCCGCGCCCGGCTCGCAGCAAGGTCCGTGGCAGCGCGGACGGCGTCATCAGCCCGTTCCCGGGCCAAGGCTGCCTCCTCACGGGCTTCCCCGGCAGGTGTGTTGCCGCCCTGCGCGGCCAGGACGGCGACGTTCTGTTGGGCCCCGGCGAGCTCACGACCTAGGGCGGCGACGGCTTCTTCTGCCGTGTCGCTGGCCAGTTGCGCGGCTTTCTCGGCCTCGGCGACGGCCAGGGCGGAGGCTGCCGCGGGGGCAGGTGCCGGGTGCTCAGGGCTGCCGCAGACAGGACATGGGACCCCGGCCAGGAGCTGGGTGGCGAGCTCGGCGGCGGCGTTGGTGAGCCGTTGCTCACGGAGGTCCAGCCAGTGCTGCCTCCGGTCCTGGTGCGTGCTGAGGGCCGCGGCGTGCTGTCCGGAGATTGCCGCGCACTCGGCCTCGGCGGCGAGGAAGCGGCCAACGATGGTCACGAGTTCGTCCGCTGCCGTGGCCTCCTTGGTGCGCAACTGGACTTCCGCGGCCAGCTCCTCGAGGGGGCGGATGCCGGCGGACAGGGCCGCCGACTCAGTGCGCAGGGTGTCCAGTGCGGCGGTGCCGGCAAGCCGTCCTTTTTCCAGCTCCTGCAGTTGCAGGCGCAGCCGACTGCCGCGCTGGGTCAGCCCGAGGAACCGGGCTTCGTCGGGCAGACGTTCGGTGAGCACTGCGTGCAGGGACCGCAGCCGGGCGAGGGTTCCGCGGACGGCCGCGCTGTCCAACATGACGGATTTACCCGCCCGGACGGGGTCGGCAGCGTCGTCGTCGGCGGTGGGGGCGCCGGCGTCGAGGACGTCCTGCCCGGCGAGCTCCGGGTCCGTGGCGGCCGCGGACCGCAGCTGCCGCGCGGCCTCCAGCAGGGCCGTTCCTGCCAGGTCCTCGGCTGCCGCGGCGCTTTCGACCGCCTGCAACTGGCCGCCGAGCATTTCGGCCTGGCGGTGCAGGCCCAGTGTGACGGCCTTGCCCGCCAGGACGGGGGCGGCGGCGTCGGCGTCGATCCGCCGCTGTTCCGCGGCGGCGAGTTTGGCGTGGCGGTTGGCCCGCGCGTTCGCCGCCTCCAACAGGGACGCCTGATCGTCGGCCTGCTTCTCGGCTCCCGCGGCAGCGCTGCGCCGGCCCTCCGCGGCGGCTGCCGCGGCGGCGTCGAGCCAGGCCAACAGGGCATCGGGCTCGTCCCGGCCGGGGGCGCCGTCGGGGTCGAGTTCGAGCGCAGCTGTTTCGGACTCCGCCTGTGCCAGCAGCAGGTCCAGCTTCGCGTTGAGGTTGGCGACCTCGGCCTTGGCGGTCTGCGCCTGCCGGGACAGTTCCTGTTCCACGGCTTCAAAGCGCTGGGTGCCGAACAGGCTCTGCAGCAGCTCCAGACGGTCGGATGCCTTGGAGCGCAGGAACGCCGCGAAGTCCCCCTGCGGCAACATGACCACGCGCGTGAACTGGTCCCGGTTCATGCCCAGGACGTCGGTGATCTCGGCGCCCGCCTCATCATTCCGGCCCGATTTCTCCACCCACGCGCCGTCGATGCGTTCGCGCAGCAGCGTGTTGGCCTGCTGGACCGTGAAGCCGTTCCGGCCCCGGGCACTCGGCTTGTCCCACGCGGGCGTGCGGGAGACTTCGAAGTGCCGGCCCTTGGCCGAGAATTCGCAGGTGACGCGCGGTTCGGCGGCGGCCGCCGCGTGGTCGCTGCGCAGCCGCTTTCCGTCCTGGCGGGCCCCGGGAACCGATCCGTAGAGGGCGAAACAGATGGCATCCAGGACGCTGGTCTTGCCCGCGCCGGTGGCGCCGTTCAGCAGGAAGAGCCCGTGTGCGCTCAGGCGGTCGAAGTCGATCCGCTCCGTGCCGGCAAACGGGCCAAACGCGGAAATCTCCAGGCGGTGGATCCTCACAGGGACACTCCTTCCAGGCGTACGGCGTCGAGCGCCTCGGCGAGGACTGCGGCTTCGGCGTCGGAAGCCGGCCTGCCCCGGACGTGCTCGAGGAATCCGCAGCAGACGGAGAGGTCGTCCCCGGCTTCGGCCAGCCGGCTGCTGTAGCTGGCTTTGGGCGCCGCGCCGGGACCATCGGGATCGAAGCCGAGCACCAGGGTGTCGGGGAACCGTGCCCGCAGGCGGTCCATCGCCTGGGCCGGGCGGGCCTCGTCCGTCAGCGTGATCTGGCAGTAGGCGGTCTCGGCCCACGCGAAGTCCTCCGACTCCAGTAGGTCATCCAGCTTCCCGCGGAGCACGGCGAGGGTCCGGGGCGCGTCCCAGAGCACTTCGCGCACGCCGCCGATCCCCTCGGCGTCGACCTCCACGAGCCAGCTGCCCTTCCTGTGCTTCGCCTCCGAGAACGAATACGCGAGCGGCGAGCCGGAGTAGCGCACTGCCGGCGAGAGCTCCTGCCTGCCGTGCAGGTGGCCCAGTGCGGTGTAGCCAAAGCCGTCGAAGAGATCCAGCGGGACCGCGCCGACGCCGCCGATGCTCAGATCCCGTTCGCTGTCGGAGCTGATGCCGCCGCTGGCGAAGGTGTGCGCCAGGACCACCGAATGGACGGTCCGGGTCTGACTCCGCTGCCGCACGTCGGCACGGATCCGTTCGGTGGCGGCGCGGGTGACCTCGAAGTGGCTCGCGGTCTCTACGCCCAGCTGCTCGGCGACGAGCCGGGGCTCCAGCCAGGGGATCCCGTAGATGGCGAGCACCGGCGCTGCCTCATTCCCGGCATCGTCCCCGAGCGGAAAGAGCACGGGAACGTCCAGTTCATTCAGCCGTGTGCGCAAATGCACTCCCCCGCGCTCGAGCAGCCGCGACGCGAACCCCAGCCTGATGGCGGAATCGTGGTTGCCGCTGGTCAACACAACTTCGGCGCCGGCCCCGGTGAGGCGCACCAGGGCGTCATCCAGCAGGCCGACGACGTCGACGCCCGGCAGTGCGCGGTCATAGACGTCCCCGGCGATGAGGACGACGTCGACGCTCTCTTCCCGGACAAACGCCACGAGCTGGTCGATGAAGGCGCGCTGGGCATCCAGCATGCCGATGCCGTGGAAGGACCGGCCCAAGTGCCAGTCGGAGGTGTGCAATAACCGCATATTCCTACGGTATCGGCTGCCACCGACACTCTTGCGCCACCACCCCGGAGGTGTGACGGAGGTTAAAAGTGGTCAGCAGTGGCTACTTCCCGCCCTTGCGGTCGAAGAAGCTGCGGGCCTCGTCGTTGCCGGCGGGGACGGCCGAAGCAGAAGCGGTGGTGGCCGTGACCTCGGCCAGCCCGGCGTCATCGAAATCGGCGCCATCCACATCGGCTTCCGTGAGCTTTCCGTCGGGCTGGTCGGTGGGCTGGGCGGCGGGCTGGGCGGCGGGCTGGGCGGTGACAGCGGCAGTGGCAGCGTCACTGGCCTGTCCACTGGTCCGGGCCGACTGCACGAAGCCGCGGAAAACCAGCCCGGCGATGGCCGCACCGACCACCGGTGCCACCCAGAAGAGCCACAGCTGCCCGAGCGCGTCCGGGCCGCTGAAGATGGCCGCCGCCGTTGCCCGGGCCGGGTTGAACGGCACATTGCCGAGGGCCTGGCCCAACTGCAGGAGCATCGCCGTCGTCAGGCCGACCGCGAAGGGCGCAGCCGCCCTGGCCGGATTCCGGCGGGCGGTCGTGGCAAGGAAGATGGCCACGAGCAGTGCCGTGCCGAGGACCTCCACGAGCAGGACGCCTGCCATGGGCACCTGGATGATCGAGTGCTCGCCGAATCCGGCGGCCACGGTGGCGAATGCGTCCTGGGAGTCGTTGATGGTCGGCACGGTGCGCAGGACGCCGTACAGGGCGACGGCCCCGAGCACGGCGCCCACCAGCTGCGCGCCGATGTAGGCGGCGGCGTTGGCAAGCCGGATCCGGCCGGCGATGGCGTTGCCCACGGTGACGGCGGGGTTGAAGTGGCCGCCGGAGACGTAACCGACGGCGAGCATCGCCGCCGTCAGGGTCAGGCCGGCGGCCAGGGCGGCGGGCAGCGGGCTCGACTGCGGAATGGTGAAGAGCGGCACGCCCAGGCCCGCAACCACGACGATCAGGGTCCCCAGGGCCTCGGCGGACAGCCGGGCCACGAGCCCGGGCCGGGGCGGGACGTCGCTGGCGGCCGGTGGCTGGACGTCAACGGAGTCTGGGGCTGGCACAAGCAGGGTCATGGTCAGGATTCCTTTGCTGGCGGCGCGCCCAGGGGCTGCAGTTGCGGCGTCGCTGGACCGCCGCCGGGTTCGTGGTCCGGGGCGGCCTCGGCCGCCTGGGAGAATGGGTCCGCCAGCAGTCTGCCAGCGCAATCTGGATGTTGGCTGGATTCCGGCTGGGTGCCCGTTCCGGGCCGCGGCTCAGTTCAGTGCCCCAGGGCCACCGCGGCTACGGCGCTGGCGGCCAGGACCACGACGGCGGCGGCGGCCCAGCGCAGCAACGGCGCCGGCGGCGCAGCGTTGGACCGCCGGAGCTCGCGCCCGCGGACCAGCACGCACACACCCAGGACCAGCGTCGCGGCCATGGCGGCCAGCGCGCAGATGCCAAGGAAATCAACGGGACCTACAACGCCGCCCCGGGATCCTGCGAGCGCCCAGCTGCGCCAGACCAACAGGTCCGCCACGATGAGGGCCAGCAACGTCCGGCGCCAGGCCAGGGAGGTCCGCTCGGGCTGCAGCCCGGGGTCCCTGGCCGCAGCTGGCCTCACCGCGCCACCAGGATCAGGACCGCGAACACCAGGGCCGCAGCCGCGACGCCGATGGTCATCACCAGCATCACTCCGGAGAACGGCAGCTCCCTGTTGTTCCGCATGGCAGCCTCCATGAGCCCCCACCGGTGGTAGGACAGGGCGGCCAGGCCCGCGCCCAGGAACGCGAGGATGACGCACAACACGATCCGCACGGGTCCGGGCGCGATCTCCGGGGCCAGCTGGTCGATCGCAAGGGCTCCGGCAATCAGGGCCAGGGACGTGCGGATCCAGGCCAGGAAGGTCCGCTCGTTGGCCAGGGAGAACCTGTAGTCGGGGGTGGTCCCGGTCTTCCGCCACGCTGGTTCGCGCATTCGTTTCCTCCGCTGCCCGGCGGTACGGCGCCGGCGGTTGCCTCGTCTGACCGCTGGACGGGTCCTACCAGCACCCTACCGGCCTTCCGCATCCGCCGCCGCCCGGCCCCCAGGCGGCGGCGCTAAGTCCCCGGCGGGCGCCGGCATTGCGGGGTGCGGTGCAGCGCCGGGTAAATTTGAGGGCATGAGCACCGAGCCCGGGACCAGCCCCGCACCCGCCCCAACACCCGGCCAGCCGCACTCCCCTGCCCACGGCTCGCGCATCCACGGCTGCCTGCTGGGCGGCGCGCTCGGAGATTCGCTGGGCTACGCCGTCGAGTTCGACAGCATTTCCGCCATCCGGGCCCGGTTCGGCCCCTCGGGCCTGCAGGATTTTTCCGCGCTCGACGCCGGCAGCCCGTTTTCGGACGACACGCAAATGACGCTGTACACCGCCGACGGCCTCCTCGAGGCGCTGGAATGGGCCAACGACGGCGTGGCGGCGGACATCAACGCGTGCCTGTGGCTCGCGTACCTGCGCTGGCTGGGCACCCAGGGCGTCGCCGTGCCGGCGTCGGCCCCGTTCCAGCCGCCGCGCTGGATCGATGCCCAGGATGTCCTGAAGAGCCGGCGCTCACCCGGCAACGCGTGCCTGAGCGGACTCGCCACGGGCGAGATGGGTACCGTGAAGCGGCCGGTCAATCCGGATTCGAAGGGCTGCGGCACCGTGATGCGGTCGGCGCCCTTCGGCCTGATCCCCCACCTCGAAGCGGAAACGGTCTATAAGCTCAGCGCCGATGCCGCGTCCCTGACGCACGGCCACCCCGCGGCACGGCAGAGCGCCGGAGTTTTCAGCCTTCTCATCCATGCCCTGTCCTCCGGCCACGGGCTGCGCGAAGCGGCGGAATCGGCCCTCGGGCAGCTGCTCGGCGGCATCCTGCGCAAGGGCGAAAATCCGGATCCGGAGGTGGTGGCGCGGCTGGAGGCGGCCCTGCGGTTGGCCGGAGACCTGCCCGGCGGAGACGTGCTCAGCCCTGAGGGCCTGGTCGGCGAACTCGGCGAGGGGTGGGTGGCCGAGGAAGCCCTTGCCGTCGCGCTGTACGCCGTGCTGGCCACAGCCCCGGGAACCGGGACAGGAACGGGGACGGCGGACGCCGGCGCTGCCGAGGCCGATCCCGCCCAGGCCGCTGCCCAGGCCCACTTCCGTGCCGCGATCGCGGTGGCGGTGAACCACAGCGGGGACAGCGATTCGACGGCGTCGATCGCCGGGAACATCCTGGGCGCGTTCTACGGCGAGCGGTGCCTGCCGGCAGACTGGCTGGCGGCCCTTCAGGCGCCGGAGGTCATCCGGGGCATGGCCTCGAAGCTGGCCGCCGTCACTGGCTCATAGCTTCGGCGGGCAACTGTCAGCCGGGCCCCTGCACGCCAGGCGTCGAGTATCCGGCATTTGCGCAGTGCAGCCGGCTCCGCTTGGAAGCAGCGGCCCGGCCTGTCCGCGGGACATGCCCCGTACCTCCCCGCTGCGAAGGACATGTCCATCCCCGGCCGCTGCATCCTCAGGACATGCCCATTTCTGGCGGCTAGGACTGGGCATATTCCCACTTTGTCCACCCGTCAGAGCCTCCGGAGGACATGTCCGGGCGCCCCCGCTGCGAAGGACATGTCCATCCCTGGCCGCGGCATCCTCAGGACTTGCCCATCTCCGGCGGCGGGGACTGGACATATTGCCACTATGTCCACCCGTCCGAGCCTCCGGAGGCCATGTCCGTCCTTGGCGACCGCCTCGGCGGAACCCGGCCGCTTCGGCGGAGCCCCGGTGCTCCGGACCTAAGCGCCCCGAGTCCTAGGCGCCGCGGAGCGAGATGTTGTTGCAGGCTTCGCAGACGTCCTCGGGGATGAGCCCGCGGCGCTGCAGGAAGCCGAAAATGGTGCAGCCGAGGCAGAACCCGGCGAACGCCTCAAGGGACGCGGCGGCGATCAGCACGGCGAGCAGCACCCACGCCGCCGGTGCGAGGCCGGCGGCCAGCAGCACCGCCGACGCCGTCGACACGGCAGCGCCGATGCCCTGGGCGAACCGCTTGGGCGGACCGGGAACGAGACGGGTCCGCCCGAGCCAGGGCGTCAGGACCTTGACCGAGAGCTGGGCCAGGGGCGAGATCCGGGGACCGAACAGCACGCGCAGCCAGAAACCGGCCGCGATGACGGCGAGCCCCCAGCCGAAACCGGTCAGCAGGGTCACGGCGGACAGCGCCACCACCAGGGCTGCGGTGATGCGGGCGGCGTACTCATTCACCGGGTTCGGAAACGCGAACACCCGATGCCAGTCAATTCCGCGCGTCGCCGGTGCTGACTTCGCGGGCGCCGACGACGCCGAGTCCGCCGGCATTGACGCCGGCGGCGCTGACTTGGCCGGCGCCGTGGGGGCCTGTGCATCCGTGGGTTTGCTCATCCGCCAAGGCTACGAGCGGGCGCGCAGTGGGAGGAATGATTGTTGCGCCGTGTGACTGCCGGGTTCAGCCAGGACCGGGTCAGGCAGGTGCGGCAGCCAGATGTCCGCCGACCATCTGGAGGAATTCGCCCTCGGACAGGACCTCGATCCGTTGCCCGCGTTCGTGCAGTTCCAGGACGCGGCGCGCCTTGCCGGTCAACCGGCCGGAGCGCAGGTCCGCGGCCACAAACCCGTCGCCCACCACCAGAACGGTGGTACGGGCTGTCACCCGGCTTTCGGGCCTGGCGCCAAGCTCCGCGGAACGGACCTTGGCAACGGGGCGGGGAATTGCCAGTTCGCCGGTGAACACCACGGTCTGGCCGAACAGCGGGTGGTCAGGGCTGGCGGCGGCGTTAGGGGCCGGGTTGGGGCCTTCCTCCGGCCACCCGGCCACGAAACGCCGGCCCGGGGGCGAGCCGGCGGTTCCCCCCGCGAGCGCCTCCATTGCGGCCAGCGTGGCCTTGGACAGCGGGTCGCGCCGGGGGTCGAACGCCGGCTGGTGGGACACCGTCAGGCCGAGGGACAGGTAGAGTTCCGCGATGCTTGCTGCCCCGTTGCGGGCCGCGATGTCGATCAGGATGCCGGCACAGGCGCGGGCGTCCTCGGCGGCATCGTGGTGGTTGAGCAGCGGGACCCCGGCCTCCTCGGCGGCGTAGGGCAGCGAATTCGACACCAGGGAGTAGCAGCGCCGGGACAATATCACCGTGCAGACGTAGTCGTAGGCCGGTCCGGACAGCCCGGACACCTCCAGGCCGGAGCGGATCACACCGAGATCGAACCCTGCATTGTGGGCCGCGAGCACGTCGCCGCCGATGAACGCGCCAATCTCCGGGAACAGCTCCCCGAACCGGGGCAGTCCAGCCACCTGATCCGGCCGGATGCCGTGGATCCGGACGTTGTGGGGATCAAATGTGTCATGGTTTTCCGGTGGCCGCATGAGCCAGGAGGCTTCCTCTACGACGACGCCGCCACGGACCTTGCTCAGGCCAACAGCGCACGGTGAACCGCGGAAGCCGTTCGCGGTCTCAAAGTCGATCGCCGTAAAGTCCAAAGTCACGGCCCAACTTTACCGCCCGCGGACGGACCCTCCCGCACCGGACCGGCCCGCGGGGCTCGGCCCCCGGGCCTGCAGCCTGCCGTCAAGTACCCTTAACAGGTGAACGTACTAGCAATGAGCGACCTCGCCGTGTCCGCCCTTGGCGGCGCCGGCCCCGTCCAGCCGCACCTGGCCTCCTTCCTGCCGGACTGGCTCAACCCCCAGGTTTTCCTGGCGAATCCGGCCTTCGCGCCGTGGGTGGTCCTGCTGGTCTGCGGCATCATCTTTGCCGAAACCGGGCTGCTGATCGGATTCTTCCTGCCTGGGGACTCCATGCTGTTCACGGCCGGGCTGCTCGTGGCCACCGGCACCATCCAGGTCAACATCTGGGTCCTGACCGCGCTGATCATCGTCGCCGCGATCATCGGCAACCAGGTGGGCTACCTGATTGGGTCCAAGGCGGGACCTGCCCTGTTCAACAGGCCCAACTCCAAGCTGTTCAAGCGTGAAAACGTGGATAGTGCGCATGCGTTCTTCGAAAAGCACGGCGGCAAGGCCCTGATCCTGGCCCGGTTCGTTCCGATCATCCGCACCTTCGTCCCGGTGATCGTGGGCGTCGCGCAGATGAGCAAACGCAAATTCTTCACCTACAACGTGATCGGCGCGGTGCTGTGGGGCGGCGGCGTCACGCTCCTCGGTTACCTGCTCGGGGACAAGGTCCCGTGGGTCAAGGACAACCTGGACATCATCTTCATCGCCATCGTGCTGGTCTCCGTGATCCCGATCGCCATCGAGGTTGTCCGCGGCACGATCGCCAAGCGCCAGGCCGAGAAGTACGGCACCGACGTCGTGGACGAATTCATCGAAGAGCACGAGCCGGAAGAAGAACGCCGGACCCCGTAGCGCAGCGCCGCAGTAAATGTAGCGCAGCGCCGCAGTAAATGCAGTGCCGCAGTGAACGCAGCAGTTAACAAGGAAGGCGCCCCACCGAGTGGGGCGCCTTCCTTCGTCCTGAGCCTGGCCGGGCCGGCTACTTCCCGGCCAGGGCCTCGACGATGGCCGGCAGGAGCGCCCGGAACGCATGGCCCCTGTGGCTGATGGCGTTCTTCTCCTCGGAACTGAGCTCGGCGCAGCTGCGGTCCAGCCCGTTCGGCTGCAGGACGGGGTCATAGCCGAAGCCACCCTCCCCGCGCGGCTCCCGCAGGAGTGTCCCTTCCAGCTGCCCGTATTCCACGACTTCCCGGCCGCCGTCGGGCGAGGACCCGGGGACCGCCAGCGCTGCCGCGCAGACGAACGCGGCCCCGCGGTACTTGTCCGGCACGTCGGCCAGCTGGGCGAGCAGCAACTGCAGGTTCGCGGCGTCGTCGCCGTGCCGGCCGGACCAGCGGGCCGAGAAAATCCCGGGCGCGCCGCCGAGGACGTCCACAGAAAGCCCGGAGTCGTCGGCGATCGCCACGAGCCCCGTGGCCTCTGCCACCGCCCGGGCCTTGAGCAGCGAGTTTTCGGCGAAGGTTACGCCGGTCTCGGCGACGTCGGGGGCACCGACGGCGCCGGCGTCCACCACCTGCGTGTCGACGTCGAGCCCGGGAACCTGGCCGCGGAGCAGCTCACGGAGTTCCCGGAGCTTGCCTTTGTTGTGGGTGGCGAGGACGAGCCGCGGGCCCGGGCCGTCGGCTTCCGGCCGGTCCGCGAGGGGCGTCTCCGTCACGGGGCCTCCGCCAGGGTGTCGCGCTGGATCGCGGCGAGCTGCTCCGTGCCCAGCAGCGCCAGGTCCAGCAGCTTGTTCAGCTCGTCGCGGTCGAACGGTGCGCCCTCGGCGGTGCCCTGGACTTCGACGAACTTGCCGGAGCCTGTCACCACGACGTTCATGTCGGTCTCGGCGCGCACGTCTTCGACGTAGGGCAGGTCGAGCATCGGGACGCCGTCGATGATGCCGACGGACACCGCGGCGATCGTGTCGATCAGGGGCTGGGCGTTGCGGGCGATCATCTTCTTCTCGCGGGCGAACCGGATGGCGTCGGCAAGTGCCACGTAGGCTCCGGTGATCGCCGCGGTGCGGGTGCCGCCGTCGGCCTGCAGGACATCGCAGTCCAGCACGATCGTGATCTCGCCGAGGGCCTTGGTGTCGATGATGGAGCGCAGCGAGCGGCCGATCAGCCGGGAGATCTCGTGGGTGCGGCCGCCGATTTTGCCTTTGACGGACTCACGGTCGGACCGGGTGTTCGTGGCCCGGGGCAGCATGGCGTACTCGGCCGTGACCCAGCCGCGGCCCTCGCCCTTGAGCCAGCGCGGCACGCCTTCGGTCAGCGAAGCCGTGCACAGGACCCGGGTGTTGCCGAACTCGATCAGGGCCGAACCCTCGGCCTGCTTGGACCAGCCGCGCGTGATGCTGATCGGGCGCAGCTGGTCGGGGGTACGGCCGTCGGCGCGGATGACGGGGACACTGGGAGCTTGGGAAGTCATGCCTTTAGCTTATCGACTCACCCGCCCCGGCCCGCGCGGGCGGCCAGCGCGCGCTAGACGGTGTAGTGCACACCCGCGACGGCGACGGCCACGTCCTTGCCGAAGATCTCTTTGGCCTCGGCCATGACGGTGGTCGGCGACGTCCAGACGGGAATGTGCGTCAGCAACAGCCGGCGCGCGCCGGCGGCGACGGCGGCCTCCCCCGCCCGCTTGCCCGTCAGGTGCACGTCCTTGATCCCGTCGTCGCGGCCTTCCTCGAACGCCGCCTCGCACAGGAAAAGGTCGGCGTCGCGAGCGGCGTCCTCCAGGCCCGCGCAGGAATCCGTGTCCCCGGAGTAGCTCAGGACGCGGGTCACGGGCGTGCCGTCCTTGGCGGGCTCGGTGACCTCCACGCGGAGGGCGTAGGCCTCCTCAACGGGGTGGTTCACCGCGTAGGGCGTCACCGTGAACGGGCCGACGCTGACTGGCTTGCGCTCGGACCAGTTGCTGAAATCGAATTCCTCGTGCATGCCCGGATCCAGGTCCAGCCCGTAGGCCGTGGCCATCCGGTCGGCCGTCGCGGCAGGCCCCCACACCGGAATCCTGCCCCGTCCCCAGCCGCCCGGCTTCCAGCGCACGGCAACATGGAGCCCGCACAGGTCCATGCAATGGTCCGGGTGCAGGTGGGTGAGGAAGATCGCGTCAATGTCCTCCAGGTCTGTGTAGCGCTGGATGGCGCCGAGCGCCCCGCTGCCGAGGTCCAGGACGATCTTCCAGTTCCGCTCGCCGTCGTTGGCGGTCAGCAGATAGCACGACGCCGGCGAGCCCGGCCCCGGGAAGGAGCCGGTACAGCCCACGATTGTCAGCTTCACAGCCGTGGTCCCCCGCCCGCGGATCCGCCCACAAAGTTGGAGATCCGCGGCCGTCCCGCGCCGGCCCGGGCGGCGGCGATCATTTCCGGGGTGATCCGGGCGAGGCTGCCGGTGGGGTACTGCGCCGCGACGTGGTCCACGTGGCGGACACTGAGGACTTCGGGGCCCAGGAAGCGCCGGGCGAGGTGCTCAAACTGGGCGGCGTCGCCGGTGGCGATGAAATTGTGCTCCGGCGCCGCGGTGTCCGTGCGCTCCAGGCCCCGGGAGGCCAAAGCCCGGTAGACGTCCTTGGCCGTCTCCTCGGCGCTGGAAACCAGCGTGACGTCCTCGCCCATAACGAAGGAGATCACGCCGGTGAGCAGCGGGTAGTGGGTGCAGCCGAGCACCACGGTGTCCACCCCGGCGGCAATGAGCGGTGCCAGGTAGTCGCGGGCGACGGCGAGCAGTTCCGGTCCGGTGGTAATCCCGGCCTCCACGTACGGCACGAACGCCGGGCAGGCCACGGACGTGATCTCCAGGTCCGGGGCCGCGGCGAAGGTGTCCTCGTAGGCGCGCGAGCCCACCGTGGCCGAGGTCCCGATCACGCCCACCCGGCCCGTCCGGGTCGCCGCGACGGCACGCCGCACGGCCGGCTGGATCACTTCGATCACGGGGATCCCGTACCGGGCCGTGTACCGTTCGCGGGCGTCACGCAGCACGGCGGCGGACGCGGAGTTGCAGGCGATGGTCAGCAGTTTCACGCCGGAATCCACGAGCTCGTCCATGACGCCGAGGGCGTTGGCCCGGACTTCGGCGATGGGAAGGGGGCCGTAGGGGCCGTGCGCAGTGTCACCGACATACAGGATGGATTCGTTGGGCAGCTGGTCGATGATCGAGCGGGCCACCGTGAGGCCGCCGACGCCGGAGTCGAAGACGCCGATGGGGCGCGATGCCAGCCCGGCATTTCCGGCGCTGCCCGCTGCGGTCTCCGCCGCAGCTGGCGCTGCCGGATCCGTATTTGATGCTGAAGTCATGATTATTCGAGGATAGGGCTTCACTACAGGCGCGGCCATCACATTGTGTCCTGCAACTCGTGTCTGATGGGTCACACGGGTTTCCGGCGGATGGGCAACGCGGGGAAGACCCCTGCTCATCGGTGGCAGCCTGCCGCTGTCCCCGCCCTGTATGCTATGGGCGCCGTCGAGATATCGGGGGCGACCGTCGTGCCCCCACGATGGACGAAACAGCGAAAGGACCGCATATGACATGCGACGGCTGCACGACGTCGTCACAGCTCGACTTCGATTTCAGCATGGCCTTCCAACCGATCTATGACGCCGTTGCTGCTCGCGTATGGGGCTACGAGGCACTGGTCAGAGGCTTGTCGGGCGAGGGGGCTTTTCACGTCCTTTCCAGAGTCGCACCTGAGCAGAAGTACCGTTTCGACCAGGACTGCCGCGTCAAGGCAATCGAGCTGGCATCGCGGCTGTTTCCTGCCGGTGAGGGCTTGATTCTCTCCATCAACTTCATGCCGAACGCGGTCTACGAACCGGCTGCGTGCCTTCGTGCGACGCTGCTTGCAGCCAGGCGTTGCAGCTTTCCGACGTCGTCGATCATGTTCGAGTTCACGGAGAATGAGGAGGTTTCCGACACTGCCCACCTCACGAACATCATCACCGAATACCGCAAGCATGGTTTCACCACCGCCATCGACGACTTTGGTGCCGGTCATGCAGGGCTGGGGCTCCTGGTCGATTTCCAGCCAGACCTGATCAAGATCGACATGAAGCTCATCCGAGGAATCGATACCAGCCCGGCCCGCCAGGCTGTCGTTGCTGGCATCGTCGGCATCGCCAGGGAGCTCGACATCACGGTGCTCGCAGAGGGCATCGAGACGGAGGCGGAGTTCCGGATTCTGAAGGAAGCCGGCATCCGCTTGTTTCAGGGATACTGGTTCGCAAAGCCGGCATTCGAGGAGCTTCCACAGATACAGTCCGTGCCTGTTTCTGACGCCACCGCTGTCGCTTAGCTGCCCTACCTATCGAGCGAGTGCACCATGGCCTGGACCAGCGACTCCTGCAGCCACGTGGTGAAGTTGTACACCAGGGCCAGGTAGCTTTCGACGTCCTCGGCCTGGGCCCAGTCCTGCATGAGGTGGATGTTGTCGGCGTCGGCATCGTCACGGATGTCGAGGCGTTCGGCCAGCACCAGCCGGACATCGTTGAGCGCGGTGGCCCAGTGCCGGGCGTCGTCCGGGGCCAGGACGAGGTTGTCCCGGTCCAGGCTCAGTGCGGCCGCCTTCAGCGCGCCGATCTTGCTTTCGCGCAGCGACCGCTCGGTGTAACGGCGGAACTCCAGGGAGGCGTCGTCGTCGTTCTTCATCACGTTCGGCAACAGCCGCCGCATGGCGCGGTCCGAGGGTTCGCGGGCTTCGGTGTCCAGGCCCACCAGTGCCGCCAGCGGGTCCTCGTTGGCGCGCTGCTCCGGCTCCAGCATGGAGATGACGTCATCGAAAAGGCTGCGCAGCAGCTCCCGCTCGGCCGGTTCCAGATGGCCCTTGATGCCCTTGAGCCCGTACTTGAATGCCTTAGCCACGTTTTCCCTTGCCTTTGCCGGAACCGCCCGCGTTGCCGCCGGTGGCCTTTTCGACCGTCGCCCAGAGGCCGTAGCCATGCATCGCGACGGCGTGCTGCTCCACCTGTTCCTTGCTGCCGTGCGCCACGATCGAGCGGCCCTTCTTGTGGACCTCCATCATCAGCTTGTTCGCCTTGGCCTCCGAGTAGCCGAAATAGCTGCGGAACACATAGCTCACATAGCTCATCAGGTTCACGGGATCGTTCCAGATCACGAGGTTCCAGGGGACGTCCGGGGCGGTCAGGACGTCGCCGGACGTCACTGTTCCGGTCTGGGTACTCTCCCGTGTGTCGGGGCCGAGCGCAACGCTGAGGGTCATCTGTCCATTCTATGGGGATGCACACTAGAGTGAATTTGTGAGTACCTCCGCTGGCTGGGACCGTCCCCGCACGTCCCTGTACACAGACCACTACGAGCTGACCATGCTGCAGGGCGCCCTGCAGTCCGGCGCGGCGCACCGCAAATCGGTCTTCGAGGCCTTCGCCCGGCGGCTCCCGGACGGGCGCCGCTACGGCATCGTGGCAGGCACCGGCCGCCTGCTGGAAGGGATCGCGAACTTCCGCTTCGGCGAGCCGGAACTGGACTACCTGCGCCGGACCAAGGTGGTCAACGACCAGACACTGGAGTACCTGGCCGGCTACAGCTTTTCCGGCGACATCTGGGGCTATCCGGAGGGTGAGGCGTACTTCCCGAACTCCCCCGTGCTGATCGTTGAGTCCACGTTCGCCGAGGCCTGCATCCTGGAGACCTACCTGCTCTCCGTGCTCAACCACGACTGCGCCATCGCCTCTGCCGCCTCCCGGATGATCTCCGCGGCCGGGACCCGCCCGTGCATCGAAATGGGATCGCGCCGGACGCACGAGGAATCGGCGGCCGCCGCTGCCCGGGCCGCGGTCATTGCCGGGTTCGACAGCACCTCGAACCTGGAGGCCGGATTGCGCTACGGGCTGAAGACGGTGGGCACGGCCGCCCATTCCTTCACGCTCCTCCATGACACCGAGCGGGAGGCCTTCGAGGCCCAGATTGCCGCCTTTGGGCCGGACACCTCCCTGCTGGTGGACACGTACGACGTCGAAACGGCCGTCCGCACCGCCGTCGATCTCGCCGGGGACAAGCTGGGCGCTGTCCGGCTGGACTCGGGCGACCTCGTGGCCCAGGCCCAGTGGGTGCGCCGGCTGCTCGACGAGCTCGGCAACGACCACACCAAGATCGTGGTGACCTCAGACCTCGACGAATTCGCCATCGCGGCGCTGGCGTCCGCGCCGGTGGACTCCTACGGCGTGGGCACCTCGCTCGTGACCGGGTCCGGGGCCCCGACGGCGAGCATGGTCTACAAGCTCGTCAGCCGCACCGACGACGCCGGCGATTTCATCTCCGTCGCCAAGGCCGCCAAGAACAAGGCCAGCAAGGGCGGCCGGAAGTACGCGCTGCGCAAGCTCAACGAGCGCGGGACCGCCACGGCCGAAATCGTCGGCGTCGGCCATCACCCGGAGGACGACGGCAACGACCGTCCGCTGCTGCAGCAGTTCGTCAAGAACGGCGAGCTCCTCCCCGGGTGGACGGGCCCGGAGGGGGTCCAGCGCGCGCGCCGGCGCCACGCGGAAACCATGCGGGAGCTTCCCGCGGTGGTCAACCGGCTCCAGCGCGGCGAGGCGGCCATCCCCACCATCTACGAGGAGGACTGAATGTCCCGCGCCCTGATCATCGTTGACGTCCAAAACGATTTCTGTGAGGGAGGTGCCCTGGCCGTCCCCGGCGGGGCAAGCCTGGCCGGGGAAATCAGCGAGTACGTTGACGCCCACCACGGCCAGTTTGACCACGTCGTGGCCACCCAGGACTGGCACATCGATCCGGGTGAGCACTTCTCGGATAAACCCGATCTCGTGGACAGCTGGCCGCGGCACTGCGTGGCGGGCACCCGCGGGGCCGAGCTGCATCCCGATCTCGATCCCGAACACATCCAGGCGTACTTCCGCAAGGGCCAGTTCGCCGCGGCGTACTCCGGCTTCGAAGGGCTGCTGGCCCCCGAGGACGAAATCCCCACCGGCGACCGCCAGCCCGGCGCCATGCCCGTTACCGGCGCCGGAGGCTCCGGCGACTCCGAAAACGCCGGAGACTCCGCAGACTCCGACAACACAGTGAGTTCCTTCGCCGGCAGTGATTTCGCCGCCGGCGAGGACGCGATCGGACTGGACGACTGGCTGCAGAGCCACGACGTCGAGGACATCGTGGTGGTGGGCATCGCCACGGACTACTGCGTCAAAGCGACCGCCCTGGATGCCGTCCAGGCCGGCTACTCCGTCACGGTGCTGCGCGGCCTGACGGTCGGCATTGCCGAAGACCTGGACGATGCCGTGGCCGAGATGGAGCTCGGCGGCGTCGATGTCCTCTGAGCCAGTAGACTCGAAATCCTTGCCCCATCGCCAGTCTTGCCATATTGACAGACCCGTAGAACCCCGGAGTACACCATGAAGAAGACCCTGACCGTCCTGATTGCCGCCGGAGCGCTGCTCGGCGCGGCCGGCTGCTCTGCCACGCCGCAGCTGACCAACGAGGAAACCTGCGCCCGGGTCAAGACCGTGGTCTCCGCCCAGTCGGCCACATCGGACAAGACCGGCATGACCCGGGTCGCCAACCAGCTGCGGCCCATCAAGGCGGCGGCATCCGAGGACCTGCGGGCCCCGCTGCAGACCATCATCGAATACTTCGACGAATCGGCCAAGCCCTCCCCGGACACCGCCAAGCTCGAGGACATGAAGGCCGACTACACCGCCGCAGGCCAGACCTACGGCCAGGTCTGCGGCGCCGGCCAGTAGCCGAAGCAAAGTTCACAGCAGAGTAAACAGCAGAGGGACCAGTTCACAGTGAACTGGTCCCTCTGCTGTTGCCCGGCGCCTATTGGCCTGAGCCCATAACCCCGGGCCCATAACCCCCGGGCCCATAACCCCGTGCCCATAACCGCCTGCGCGGGGCTACTTCCGGCCGATGAACCAGTCCTGGAGCTTGCGCAGACGGGTCTGCAGCTGTTCCTCGTTGGCCTGGGCGACGGCCGGGCCGCCGCAGACGGTCCGGAGCTTGGTGTGGATGACGCCGTGCGGGGTCCCGGTGCGGGCCGACCAGGCCGCGACGTTTTTGGCCAGCTCGGTGCGCAGGTCCATGAGCATCCGGTGGTCCGGCACGGCCGGGGCCGCAGCCGCGGCTGCCTCAGTCTGCGGGGAGCGCCTGTTCTTCCGGTTCAGCTGCTCGTGCTGGCGCTGGCGCAACAGCGTGCCGACCTGTTCAGCGTCCAGCAGTCCCGGGATCCCGAGGAAGTCGAGCTCGTCCTCCGAGCCCACCTCGCCGCCGGTGCCGAATTCGCCGCCGTCGAAGAGCACCCGGTCAAAGGACGCCTGGGAGTCGAGGGCCTCGAACTTGCCCTTCATCAGGGAATCGGAAGCCTTCTCCTCGCGGTTCGCCTCGTCCATGAGCGAATCCTCGGGATTGAAGAGGCCGTCGCTGTCTTCCTTCTCCGGGCGGTCCAGGGCGTGGTCGCGCTCGGCCTCCATCGAGTTGGCCAGGGCCATCAGCTGCGGCACCGAGGGCAGAAATACCGACGCCGTCTCGCCGCGCTTGCGGGCACGCACGAAGCGCCCCACGGCCTGGGCGAAGAACAGCGGGGTGGAGGTCGAGGTGGCGTAGACGCCGACGGACAGCCGCGGAACGTCGACGCCTTCGGAGACCATCCGGACGGCCACCATCCAGCGCTTCTCGCTGGCGGTGAATTCCTCGATCTTGCTGGAGGCCTTGGCGTCGTCGGAGAGGATGACGGTGGGCGATTCGCCGGTGATCTTCTTCAGCTGGCCGGCATACGCGCGGGCGTCCTCGTGGTCGGTGGCAATGACCAGGCCGCCGGCATCCGGGACGCTGCGCCGGACCTCGCTGAGACGTTTGTCCGCGCCGGCCAGGACGGCGGGGATCCATTCGCCGGCCGGGTTCAGCGCGGTGCGCCAGGCCTGGGATGTGATGTCCTTCGTGACGGCCGACTCCCCGAGCGAGGCGGCCATCTCGTCCCCCGCGCTGGTGCGCCAGCGCATTTGGCCGGAGTACGCCATGAACATCACCGGGCGGACCACGTGGTCGCGCAGTGCCTTGCCGTAGCCGTAGGTGTAGTCGGCCTTGGAGCGCCGGATCCCGTCCCGGTCCTCGGCGTACTCCACGAACGGGATGGGCGAGGTGTCCGAGCGGAACGGGGTGCCCGTCAGGGAGAGCCGCCGGGCCGCCGGGTCGAACGCCTCACGGAGGCCGTCACCCCAGGACAGGGCCTCGCCGCCGTGGTGGATTTCGTCCAGGATCACCAGCGTGCGGGCGGCTTCGGTCTTGGCCCGGTGCAGCATGGGCTTGCTGGCCACCTGGGCATAGGTCACGGCGACGCCGATGAACCCGCGGCCGTGCTGGCCGTCGGCATTCTTGAAGTTCGGGTCGATCGCGATGCCCACCCGGGCAGCGGCGTCGGCCCACTGGCGCTTGAGGTGGTCGGTGGGCGCCACGATGGTCACGCGGTTGACCACCCCGGAATCGATGAGCATGGACGCCACGCGCAGGGCGAAGGTGGTCTTACCCGCGCCGGGGGTTGCGACGGCGAGGAAATCCTTGGGGTGGGTGCTGAAGTAGCTGTCCAGCGCCTCCTGCTGCCAGGCGCGCAGCTTGGGGGCGGTGCCCCAGGCGGCCCGCTCGGGATAGGCGGGGGGAAGCGTGGGTCCGCCGAAAAGTGTCTCCGTCATTAAGGCGCCCTCCATCCGCGCATGGCTGCAGCCGACGGAGAAACCCAATTAAGCACAAAAACACCAATCTTTTTGGATGGACCGTAAGGCAGTACCCGGACAGCATGGACCGGCAATCAGGAAAGCAGAAAATCAGGGGCGCGACGACGCGCCGCCATAGGGAAGCGCCGTCCGAAGGCGGCTAACGGAACCTGTTGGTTCCATTGATTGCCCTTACTTGTCGCCGGAGCCCTTGCCGCCGTCGTTTCCGGGGCGCAGGCCCTCGTAGACTTCCTTGCATTCGGGGCAGACGGGGAACTTCTGCGGATCCCGGCCCGGAGTCCAGACCTTGCCGCAGAGCGCGATCACCGGTTCACCGGTCAGCGCGGATTCCATGATCTTTTCCTTGCGCACGTAGTGCGAGAAGCGCTCCCGGTCACCGGGCTCAACTTCCTGGCGCAGTTCCTCGCGCTCGATCGTGGCCGTTGACGTCCCGGCTCCGGAGAGCTCGCGCATCGGATCGTTTTCGAGAGGATCGGTCATGCTAGTCATGACACCCATCTTAGCCGTTGGAAGGGCGCTGCCGGACCTGCGGGGTGCCGGCGGCGGGGCCTAGAGGCCCTGCCAGGCGGGTTTGTGGTCGTAGCTGTGGCGGTAGTAATCCGCCAGCCGCAGCGACGACGCCGCCGCCTCGTCCAGGAGGATGGTGGCGTGCGGGTGCAACTGCAGCACGGAGGCCGCACAGATGGCGGCGACGGGGCCCTCCGCGAGGTCCCGGACGGCCTGGGCTTTTTGCGCACCGGTGGCGATCAGGATCACGTGGCGGGCATCCAGGATGGTGCCCAGGCCTTGGGTCAGGACGTGGTGCGGCACGTCGGCCAGGCTGCCGAAAAACCGTGCGTTGTCCCGGCGTGTCTGCTCGATCAGGGTCTTGATCCGCGTCCGGGACGCCAGCGACGAGCCCGGTTCGTTGAACCCGATGTGGCCGTCCGTTCCGACGCCGAGGAGCTGAAGGTCCACTCCCCCGGCGTCGCGGATGGCGTCTTCATAGGCCCGGCAGGCCGCGGGGATGTCCGCCGCCGCGCCGTCGGGCACGTGGACGTTGGCCGGACTGATGTTCACCCGTGCGGTGAATTCGCGGGCGATCACCTCGCGGTAGGACTCCGGGTGGCCGGCCGGCAGCCCCACGTACTCGTCCAGGGCGAAGGCGCGGACCCGGCTGAAATCCAGTCCGGCGCGCTCGTGCCGCGCCGCCAGTTCGACATACACCGGCAGGGGCGTGGAACCGGTCGCCAGGCCCAGGACGGCGTCGGGCTTGCGGCGGAGAAGGGCTTCCACCGCATCCGCGGCAAGCGACGCGATCCGTTTGCTGCCGGGAAGGATGACAACTTCCATGATCCTGCCTTTACTGGCCTGCCTGGTGTCCGAGTCTGCGCACTCCCAGCATGCACCCGTCAGCGGTTGACGGCCAGTTGTGCCAGCAGCTCCGGCGCCCGCCGGTCCAGCCATGCTCCGCCGGTCCGGACACCGACGGCGAAGAGCGTGAGACCGAGCACGGGTCCGAGGGCCAGCGTGATCCAGCCCGGCACGGAGCTGCCGGTGATGAACTGCGCGGCCACGAGCGCCGCCTCGGGCGCCACGAGGACCAGCAGCACGGCCATGCCGCCGAACTGCACGGCGAGGGTCTGGGCCACGTTGCCCGGCGGCTTCTTGAACGGGCTGTCCCCCGGGAGCGGGACGCTCACCGTGTAGCGCGCCGAGATCACCGAGGCCAGGCCCAGGCCGGTGAAGAGGACGCCGAGGCTGAGGCCCAGGACCGCGGGCAGCTTGTCCCAGTCGCCGGTGAAGAAGAACGGCCCCACGCTGAAAAGGACCGCCACCGGCAGCGCGAAGCTCAGGCACGCCAGCGCACGGCCGAGCCGGTCGTCGGCGCCGCGCACCCCCGTTGCCACGTGCAGGGCGAAGGCGGTGCTGTCATAGGAGACATCCGTGGAGATCGACCAGGCCAGGAGGAAGGCCGTCAGCGGCCCGACGAACTGGAACGGGCCGTAAAACCCGCTCTGGCTGCCCTGGAAGAGGAACAGCACCGGCAGGAGCGGAACGACCACGAGCGCGCCGGCGTAGCGGGGATCGCGCAGCCAGTAGTACAGGGACCTCGCGGCGACGGCGGCGGCCGGTGTCGCCGGGAGCAGCCCGAACAGGCCCGTGCCGCCGGTCCGCCGCTTGGATGTCCCGGCATAGGGCGGGGTCACCAGGGCGCGCTGCAGCAGGAGTTTCCACGCCAGGGCCAGGCCCGCCAGGGTGGCCGCGGCGATGAGGAATTTCACGGCCGCGGCCGCGTAGCTGCCGGCAGCCAGCTCGCCGCCGAGCGAGAAGGCCGCCCCGGCCGGCGTCCAGGACAGGGCCCGGGCCAGGCCGGTCAGGAAATCGCCGGAACCGGCGATTCCCCTCGCGATGCCCGCCACAATGGGCCCCGTGAGCACGAGCGGGATGAGGAAGGCGACGGAGCTGATGTCCTTGAAGCGCCGGGAGCTTGCCAGTCCGGCCGTGGCCGTGGTCACGACCTTGGAGAGAACGATGCAGCTCAGCACGCCCAGCACGGCACCGACGAGGGCGCCGGCTGCGGCCGGCAGGCTGCGGGACCAGGTGCCCACCGTGGCGAGCGCAACGAGTGAGGTTGCGAGACCCGGTATGCCGATCAGGCCGCCGAGCGCCAGCCCGGCCAGCAGCTTCGGCATGGGCACGGCAAAGGTGGTGAACCGGGCAGGGTCCAGCGTCAGGTCCGCGGCGGAGACAGCGACGGGAATGATGGCCCAGCCCAGCAGCGCCGTGGCGCCGCCCAGGACCACCACGGTCTGGGCGAGTTCAATCTCCACCCCGCGCAGGACGAACAGCCCGGCCACGCAAACAGCCACGATTCCCAGGGCATACAGGGCGCCGATCCCGAGGCCCACCAGCTGCCACGGGCTGCGCCGGACGCTGTTGCGCAGCAGGGTCAGCTTGAGCCTCAGAAGGTGCGCAACCATTCCAGCCCTTCCGTGTGGTTCCGGCCGCCCACGAGCTGCACGAAGCGGTCCTCGAGGCTGGCGCCGGCGCGGACTTCCTCGACAGTCCCGGCGGCGAGGACCCGGCCGCCCGCGACGACGGCGACGTGGTCGCACATGCGCTGGACCAGGTCCATGACGTGGCTGGAGACGATGACCGTTCCGCCCGAGGAAACGTAGCGGTCCAGGATGTCGCGGATGTTCGCCGCGGAGATCGGGTCCACCGATTCGAACGGCTCGTCGAGGACCAGCAGCCGCGGGGCGTGGATCAGCGCCGAGGCCAGCGCGATCTTCTTGGTCATGCCGGCGGAGTAGTCCACCACCAGTGTGCCGGCGTCATTGGCCAGGTCCAGGGCAGCGAGCAGTTCCGCCACCCGCGACGCCACCATCTCCCGGTCCATCCCGCGCAGCAGGCCGGCATAGGTGACCAGCTGCTCGCCGCTGAGGCGGTCGAACAGCCGGACGCCGTCGGGCAGGATCCCCATCAGCTTCTTGGCCTCCAGCGGATGCTGCCAGACGTCGATGCCATGGACCAGCGCGGTGCCGAAGTCCGGGCGCAGCAGGCCGGTCGCCATCGACAAGGTGGTGGTCTTACCGGCGCCGTTGGGCCCGACCACCCCGTAGAAGGACCCGGCCGGAACGTCCAGGCTGATGCCATCGACGGCGATTTTGTCGCCGAAGCGCTTGGCGAGGCCAAGCAGGGACAAGGCAGGCACCTGCAGGACAGCCGCCGGCGGCGAAGACGGACCGGGCGGGGCTGGCTGTCCCTGCTGGCCAGGGGGTTGGAATGTCATGACGCCAGACTAACCGCCGGACGGCGCGAAAAGGATAGTCCGCAAGGCGTACGTTTTCACTCGCGGGAACCGCGTAGCTGTTTCTGGAATAAATGCCGGTTCTGGAATGAATGCCGGTTCTGGAATGGATGCCGGTTCTAGAACGAATGCCGGGGCATGGCGCGCTCGTACTGCGGCGGCCACGCCAGGTCATGGCCGAGCTCAAACGCGGCCCGCAGCCACCAGTGCGGATCCCGCAGGGCGGCACGGGCGATGAACACGCCGTCCGCCTGGCCGGTGGCCACCGCGTGTTCGGCCTGCCCGGCGGACGTCAGGAGTCCCACCGTGCCGGTCCTGACCCCGGTTTCGCGCCGGATCCGTGCGGAGAACCCGGTCTGGTAGCCCGGGCCTACGGGAATCTGCTGGTGGGCCACGGCCCCGCCGCTGGAAACGTCCACCAGGTCCACCCCGCGCTCGGCGGCGGCAGCAGCCATCCGGACCGAGGCGTCGGCCTCGATCCCGCCCGGCGCCCAGTCCGAGGCCGAGATCCGCAGCAGCAGGGGCATGGAGTCCGGGATGACGGCGCGGACGGCGTCCACCACGGCAAGCGTCAATCGGTTCCGGCCCGCCTCGTCCCCGCCCCAGCGGTCCGTGCGGTCGTTGACCAGCGGGCTTTGGAACTGGTGCAGCAGGTAGCCGTGCGCGCCATGGATTTCGATCGTGTCGAACCCGGCATCGACGGCCCGCACGGCGGACGCGGCGAAATCGGCGATCACGCCGTCGATCTGCGCTTCCGTCATGGCCGACGGCGGCGCGTAGCCGTCGAATGCGCCGGTGCCAGGACCCACGGTGTCCCAGCCGCCCTCGGACGCCGGCACGCTGCCCACCTTGCCGGAGAACGGCCAGTAGGAGGACGCTTTCCGGCCGGCGTGCGCCAGCTGGGTGCCGATCTTGGTCTCCGCGGTGCCGTGGCGGTGCACGAAGGCGGTGATGCGTTCCCAGGCCGCGGCCTGGTCGTCGTTGTAGAGTCCGGCGTCGCGGGGGCTGATCCTGCCCGCGGCGTTGACGGCGTTGGCCTCGGTGAGGACCAGGGCCGCTCCCCCGGTGGCAAAGGAGCCCAGATGCATCAGGTGCCAGTCTGTGGGCACGCCCTCGCCCGTTTCGGGGTCGCAGCTGTACTGGCACATCGGGGACACCCAGCCACGGTGCTGCAGCCGCAGTGACCTTAGATCCAGCGGCGCAAAGAGTGCCGATCCCACTAGAACAGCACCCGGGCCAGCCCCTGGCGGGCCTTGGCGACGCGCTCGTCGCCGGTGCCGACGACGTCGAAGAGTTCAAGCAGCCGGACCCGGGCGGTCTCCCGTTCCGGGCCGAAGTTGCGGCCAATGAACGTCACGATCCGGCCAAGGCCGTCCTCGATGTGGCCGCCGGCGATATCCAGGTCCGCAACCCCGAGCTGGGCCTCGAGGTTGTCCGGTTCGTCGGCCGCGAGCCGGCGCAGGGCATCTGCCTCGGGCCCGGAGAGGGCCTGCAGGCGATCCATCAGTTCCACCTGCGCCAGGCCGGCCTTGGCCTCCGCGTCGGCGGGCATCTCGTTCAGGGCCTGCCGGTAGGCGGCGGCCGCGGCCGCGTAGTCGCCGGCCTCGATCGCATCGAACGCCGCCTGGTGCAGCGGCGGCAGCGGCGGCGCCTCCGGTTCCGCGCCAACCGGGCCGCCGGCGCCGATCCGTCCGGTCACGCCGTTGGTGGCCGCGACCTTGAGAAGTTCATCGAACAGGCTGCGTACCTGCTGTTCGTCCGCGCCTCCCTGGAAGAGCGGCACGGGCTGGCCTTTGACCACCGCGACGGCGGTCGGCACGGCCTGCACCTGGAAAGCCTGGGCAAGTTCCGGGAACACATCGATGTCCGCGGCCCCGAGGACCAGCCGGCCGTCGTAGCTCTCGACGATGCCTTCGAGGACGTCCACCAGCTGGCCGGAGCCTGGCGAATAGGAGGCCCAGAGGGCGATCACCACAGGCACCTGGGCCGAGAGGTCCACGAGCTCCTGGAAGTTGCCCTCGGTCACATCCACGCGCAACGGCCGGCCTGCGTGGTCGGCCGGGCCGGATGCCGGGGCCGCCGGGGCACCGGCAGAACCGGCGGAGCCCGCCGGGCCCGGGGCTGCGGCGCCGGGACGGGCAGGTCCCGGAGAACTCGGTGCCGGCCGCTGTTTCAGGGCGGAGAGATCGACGGCGCCGCGCAGGTTCAGCGGGCTGGCGGCAACTGGCGGGACCGGGCGGGAAGCTGGCGTAGTCATAGCTCCACTCTAGCCATTGAAGTCCCGCCCGGCGCCACCATGCCCGCCGGCGAAGGCTACTTGAAGGACGCCCCGACCAGGCCGCGGGTGGCGGCCACGAGCTTCATCGGGTCCGTGGAACCGGCCGGCGGAACATAGACAGCCACGGACTCTGCGAAGTCCAGCACCATGCCGGTGCTGGTCTCCTTGCCGCCGGCCAGGGCGGCCGCGTCGTCGCCGATGGTGAGCTTGTCCCCGTCAGCCTTCGGAGTGCCGTCGAACGAGAAGTTCAGCCGTCCCAGGACCAAGGCCCCGCCGTCAGCGGTTCGGAACACGACAGTGTTGTCCGCGGCCGCCTTGTGCGTGAAGGCGAAGGTGCCGTTGACGCCAGATTTGACGACGTCGGCCTGGTAGGCGAGGGTGTCCGCGATGTACGGGGAGGACTGGCCTTCGACGAGCTTGTCCTTGAAGGTGGAGTCGGCCTTGGTCAGGCGGTCACCGAGCCCGGCGAGGGCTTCGTCGCCGCTGTACGCGAGCCCGGTCTTGTCCGCGGGCGCCAGCGTATCCGTACCGGCCCGGCCGATCCCCGGGAAGGTGGCACCCGGCTGCAGCGGGGTGCTGCTGATCAGCTTGTAGTTATCCCGCGGGGAGTCCTGGGTCAGGGTCAGCAGCTGAGGGACGACGTTGCCCTCGCCCTGCGTCACGGCCATGACCGAGCGCGGCCAGCTGCGCTTGTTGGTGACCACCGTGGTCAGCAGCTTGGTGGAGCGGACAGGCATGCGGGCCTCGTAGGAACCGACCTGCGAGCGGATCTTGTAGTTCTGTGTGCGCACCTGGAGTTCGGACTTGGCCACCCGCGGCGCCAGCTTGGCGGCGTCCTTGGCAGCGTCTCCTGCATCGACGGCACCGGCAACCTGTTCCAGGACGCGGCGGAACTGCGCGTCCAGCAGCACCGGCGCATCGCCGGTCTGGCCCTCACTGCCCGGGGTCGCGGCGTCGGAGGCCGGGGCACTGGGCGACGGCGCGGGCGTCTGGCTTGCCTGGGCGGCCACTGACGTTCCGGCGACGGCGGCGGCGGTCAGCACTGCCACCACGATGCCGGAACGGCGCACCGTGCCGGAGCCCTTCTTCTGGCCGGCCGCTGCTTTCTCCGGCGCTGTTTTTTCCGGGCCTGTTTTCTCCGGCGTGGCCGGCTGCGGTGCAGTCTCGGGTGCGGGTGTGCCGGGTGCGGCAGGATCCTGGGTGCTTTCCGTCGAGCCGTTGTCCCCGCGGCGTGCCGCTGCCTTGGCCTGCGCGCGGCGGGCGAACGTGCTGCCGCCGCCGGTGCCGCCCCCGGTGCGGTTGCCTGACTTCGGCTTGAGGACCAGCAGCGCCCCGCCGGCGATGATCAGCAGGCCGCCGAGCACCATGAGCGGAATGGCCCAGGGCGTGGAGGTGTCGTTCGGGAAAGTCATCGTGATGGAGCCCGGGGCGGTCTTGGTGCCGTCCGCGGCGAGGAGCAGCGACCAGTCGCCGTCGGCCGGCGCGTTCCACGAGTAGTCCATTTCGCCGGTGGCGTTCTCGGTGGTGACCCAAAGATCCGATCCGGCGGGCGACGGCGCGGTAGCTTCGCCGTCGGTATGCGTCAGCTGCAGCGCCTTGCCGTCCTCGGAGACGCCGGCGACGGTGTTGTGGGCCGTCTTACCCACCCAGGCGTCGACGTCGTCCGGGCGTCCCGCGGCCAGCAAGAAGGCCCCTTCACCCTTGACCGTGATCTTCACGGTCCCGGGGTGCAGAGTCTTCAGCTTCTGGTCGAAGACGGTCAGCGGCGCGGCGGTGCCGGTCGGAGCGGTGGCCGTAATCGTCTCCGGGGGAGCCCAGAACGTCTTCTGGCCAATCCCGGCCAGGAGTGTCAGGAGGCCAAGCAGCACCAGGGCGACTGCAGTCTTGAAACGCAAAATACTACCTATCATCAGCGGACAGTTAGCTTCAATAGTAACCATTTTGTTACCCGCGAGTCAGATCGGGGACCCGGACGGCCCCCGGCGGCGGTGCCCGCGGGGGCGTTCTTCCCCTCTGGTGACAAGCCTGCTGATAGTGTTTGCGGTGATCATCACACCAGTGCCGCCAGTGTGGCGCAGCAAGGAATTAAGGGCATTTAACGCAGTGACTGAACATACGGATTCGTCCTCCGCCGGACCAGAAGAAGCGCAGGAATCCGACAGCCAGGAACCCGGCCCCGAACAACCCGTTTCCAGTCCCCGGCCTACAACCTCCCGGCCCCGGATTGCCGCGGCAAATGTCCTTCTGTCCGCGGCCCGGCGCCTGCGCCAGCCCCTGCCCGGAGCCCAGCCGAGAATCCGCTTCGAGATGCCCCCGGAGCATGAGGCCGGGGACGCGGAGACGTCCGCGGCCGATGCCCGCTTCGGCAGTCCCGGTCCGCGCATGTCGGCCCAGCACCCCTTGTACATGGGCTTCATGGGCACGGTCGGCGTCGGCTTCGCCCTCCTGGTCTACTGGATCGGATCAAATACGACGCAGCTGCTTTTGTGGATCATCACGGCGCTCTTCATCACCCTCGGCCTGGACCCGGTAGTGCGGTGGCTCGAACACCGGAATGTCCCCCGCGCCGCCGGCATCCTCCTGTCCGTGTCCACCCTGGCACTGGGCGTCGCCGCATTTTTCGCCACCCTGATCCCCACGATCGTGCAGCAGGTGACGCAGATCGTGCAGCAGGCGCCCAAGTGGGTCCAGGACTTCATTGACTCGGACTTCTTCCGGAGCATTGACAGCCAGTTCGGCATCCGGGACCGCATCAGCCAGGAGCTGGAGAAGTTCGTCAACAACCCGGACGCCATGGGCGGCATCTTCGGCGGCGTTGTGGGCTTCGGCTCCACCGTGGCAAACGGGATCTTCGGCGCACTGATCGTGCTGGTCCTGAGCCTGTACTTCCTCGGCGCCCTCCCTGCGATGAAGAAATGGGGCTACCGGCTCGCGCCGCGCTCACGGCGGGCCCGGGTAGAAGCCCTGTCCGAGGAAATCACCGGTTCGGTGGGCAACTACGTGATCGGCCAGGCCGCCGTGGCAGTGCTGAACGCGACGTTCGCGTTCATTGTGATGTCGATCATCGGAGTGCCTTTTGCAACGCTGCTGGCGTTCGTGGTGGCCCTGCTGGCCTTCATCCCCCTCGTGGGCGGCATGATTGCCGGGTGCCTGGTGACGCTCGTTGCCCTAACCGCCGGCTGGCAGACCGCGCTCGTCTTCGCTATCTGCTATTTCGCGTACCTCCAGTTCGAGGCCTACTTCATCTCTCCGCGGATCATGCAGAAGGCCGTGGCGGTGCCGGGCGCCGTCGCCGTCATCTCTGTGATCGCGGGCGGCAGCCTCCTGGGCGTCCTCGGAGCCTTGATCGCCATTCCCACTGCGGCGGCCATCATGCTGCTGGTCAAGGAAATCCTCATCGCGCGCCAGGACAGCCGCTGACGGGGCTCCCGGTCGGGTTTTCGCACTGAAACAGGACAGCCGCACCGTGGTCCACGGTGCGGCTGTCCTGTTTCGGTGCGGTTTTCTCTCTTCGCGCCGTTGGCGGCTCAGGCGTGTGCCGTGGCGACCGGCCCGTCCCATTCCTGCGGCAGCACCGTTCGGGCACCCCCTGTGGCGCCGCCGGGGATGACCTCGTCCACGATTTCGTTGAGAACCCGCCCGGCGTACTTCTCCCCCACCCACAGGTGTTTGGCGCCGTCGACCCCCACCACCTGCGCCTGCGGCACCAGCGCGAACCTCGCGGCCGCAGCCGCCGGCTGCAGGTAGTCGTCGTGCTCGGGGACCAGGACCTTCAGCGGCTTGCCGGCCTCGGCCCATTCCTTCAGGTGCACGTCTGTGGCCCGGTGCAGCGGGGGCGAGAGCAGCACAGCCCCCTCGATTTCCGAGGCGACGGGCTCGGCGGCGCCGTACATCAGGGCCAGCTCGGTGCCGAAGGACCAGCCGACCAGCCACCGGTTCGGCAGGCCGCGGTCCACGGCGAACTGCACCGCGGCCTCGACGTCGAGACGCTCGCCTATGCCTTCCTCGAAGGCTCCCCCGCTGGTTCCCCGCGGCGATGAGGTGCCGCGTGTGTTGAAGCGCAGGACGGCGATTCCCGCGAGGGCGGGCAGCCGGTAGGAGGCCTTGCGGTAGACGTGCGAATCCATAAAGCCGCCGTGCGTCGGCAGCGGGTGCAGCGTGATGAGTGTTGCCTTGATTCCGCCGGTTTCCGGGACGGCGAGCTCGCCCACCAGCCGGTGCCCGTCCGACGTGCGGAGTTCGACGTTCTCGCGGCGGGCCGGCAGGACCGTGGAGGCACGGATGGCAGTGGGAGCAGAGGGCTGGGTGAAGACGTACGACGCGGGATCAAAGCTCATGCTGACCAGCTTAGCGATACCGGTAGCTCCGCGAAGTCCAGCAGTTGCTGTGCCAGTGCCGCCGCTCGGCGAGACCCGCGGCGGCGCCAAAGAGGTGGTCCTCGGACCAGACCACCAGGTGGGCGATTCCCGGCAGAACGGCGGTTGAGCAGCCCGGGCAGATGTAGGTCTTCTCGGCGCGGCCCGCGGTGATGGGGCGGACCATCCATTCGCCGTCCGGTGCGCTCTCCCGGCGGGCGAAACCCGAGCGGGCGCGCTCCAGGTCAAGTTCCGGTGCCGGGCCGTGCTTGGCTCCGGCGGCTTTGCTCTTGCCGGGCACTGTGCCCTTGCCGGAGCCTGTCTTCGCAGAACCGGCGCGGCGGGGTCGGTTGGAACGGGGCATGCCTCCATTCTGCCCCAGTCCGGCTGCCGCTCATTGCCGCCCCGCCAGGCCGCCGCCCGCGCAGGCGGTAGAGTTGACCGGGTGCGTTTAGTCATAGCCCGCTGCTCCGTTGATTACGTCGGCCGCCTCAAAGCCCACCTGCCGCTGGCCACCAGGCTGTTGCTGGTCAAGGCCGACGGTTCGGTCCTGGTCCATTCCGACGGCGGGTCCTACAAGCCGCTGAACTGGATGAGCCCTCCTGCGTCCCTGCGGGTCTCCACACCGGATGAGGTCGACGTCGAGGTCGGCGTCGTCGAACAGTGGACGGTCCAGTCGGCCAAGACCGATGACCGGCTCATCATCAACATCCACGAGCAGCTGCACGATACCTCCCACGAACTGGGCCAGGACCCCGGCCTGATCAAGGACGGCGTCGAGGCGGACCTCCAGCGGCTCCTGGCCGCCCAGATCGAACTGCTGGGCACCGGGTTCTCGCTGATCCGCCGGGAGTACTTCACCGCGATCGGCCCCGTGGACATCCTGGCCCGGGACGCGGACGGCGCCACCGTGGCCATTGAGCTCAAGCGCCGGGGCGACATCGACGGCGTCGAGCAGCTCACCCGGTACCTGGAACTGCTGAACCGGGACCCGCTGCTGGCCCCGGTCCGGGGAATCTTCGCAGCCCAGCAGATCAAGCCGCAGGCCAAGGTCCTCGCCAAGGACCGCGGAATCGACTGCGTGACCCTGGACTACGACGCCATGCGCGGCGTTGACGACAGCGAATCCCGGCTCTTCTAAGCACCCCGCGGCAGGCTTTCCGTGGCGGCGATTCGCGTTAAGACGTTCTTTGCACAATTTTTATGCAATTCTTCCGTTCGCCCGTTGACCTGACGCAAGTGTCATGAAATTCTTATACGAGTCTTTGTGTAGGTGTTTTTTCATGCTCGCAAGACATGTTGCGAGCGTGAAGCTCCTGCCGCCACGGTCCGTGAATCCGGTTCCGTTGCCAAAGGTTCTTCTCGCAGAGTGACCAAGTCCGGTGCGAAGTGCGCCGGATTTATTCAAGATCCACAATGAGGAGAAACAAATGGCTCAGGGAACCGTCAAGTGGTTCAACGCAGAAAAGGGCTTCGGCTTCATCACCCCGGATGACTCCGATGGCGATGTCTTCGTTCACTACTCCGAGATCCAGACCGGTGGCTTCAAGACCCTCGACGAGAACCAGCGTGTTCAGTTCGAGATCGGCCAGGGCGCCAAGGGCCCCCAGGCCACCGGCGTAACGCTGGTCTAGTCTGCCGTCGGGAAGTGCTTTAGGGCATTTCCGGCACCAGGAATGATCCCCGGCATTTGTGCCGGGGATCATTTTTTTGTGCATTCTTGGGCGCGGCGTTTCAGCTTGTCCGCATTGGCCCGGATGCATTCTTCAGCCGAATTCCGCACTAACCCCGGGCACTAACCCGCCGGGCCCTGCCTAACGCACCAAAGTGCGCAGCAGGCGGGCACTTTGCCGGACGGACAACCCGGGAAGGTACGCGCGGCTCAGGGCCCGGCCCATCGCCGGCAATTGCAACGGATCCTGGTAGTAGAGGTACAGCGTGCGGTAGTCCGGTTTGAAACGCGACTTGAAGGTTGCCAGCGAGCGGAAGCCGTAGACGGGTTCCAGGGCCCTGCCCACCACGTCCAGGATCCCGGCCAGCCCCTCCGGCCCGGCGTCGCTGCCGCCGGAGTCGCTGCCGGAATCGCCTCCGGAGTCGCCGCCGCCGGCACTGTCTCCGTCACGGTCCTTCGCCAGCGGCGAGCCGGATAGGGAGATCACCTCAACCGTGCGCTTGAGCTCCAGCACGGCGGAAGCAATGAGGAACTCCATGACACCGGGGAACGCGTCGCCGCGCCGGCGCATGAAGTCCAGGGTCCAGCTCACGAGCTGTCCGTCCGCGTACACCGGCAGCCAGCTCGTAACGCCCTGCACGCGTCCGGAAGCGTCCACCGCCAGGCAGCACAGCACCTCGTCGTCGTCGAGCTCGTCGATGCTGCCGAGCGTGAAGCCCATCTCCGGCACGTGCTTTTGCGCCGCCCATTCTTCGGAGACCTCGCTGAGCTGGGTCCGCAGCGGGGCCGGGAATTCGCTGTAGCGCCCCCATACGGTCTGGACACCGGTCTTCGCGGCACGGTTCAGGGCGGTGCGGACGTTTTGCCATTCCTTGCCCTTGAACTCGAGTTCGCGCACGGCGAGCCTGGTTTCCTGGGCCACGGCCACGCGGCGGAATCCGCGGGCCCGGAGCATAGGCCAGAGGCCGGCGGTGCAGGAGTAGAAACACGGGATCAGGGCGTGTTCGGCGCAGTAGCGCATGAAACCCGCCGCGGTCTCCTCGTGGAGGGCGGCGGATCCGAACGGGCCCGCCAGCGTCAGGGCCACGTTGCCGTGCTGCTGATAGGCCACGCCGCCGCGCCGGTCCGGCGTAAACCAGTATTTGTTCGGTTCCCAGAGCGCCATCCAGGACAGTGAGTCCCCGCCTTGGCGGATCAGGTCACGGGCCGTGTCCCGGTCCCCGGAGCCGACGTCGGTGCTGTGTCCGGTACCGTGCAGCCGCCGCCGCAGCACCAGCCAGACCGCCGCCAGGGCCACCCCCCAGAAGATGATGCCGGCATAAGCGAACAGAAATGACTCGACGGCGTTGCGGTTCTGGAACAACCTGCTGTAGGCGCCCGGAATGGGCAGCGGCAGGTACTGCCGGGCGAGTTCCGCCGCGAGGCCCAGCACTCCCCCGTCGCGGTCCATCCCGCCGGCGGCGAGCCAGGCCACCGAATAGGCCCCGGCGAGCACCAGCCACGTGCCCCCGACCACGATGCCCAGGATCCGCCTGGCCCGCGGAGCAGTCTCGACCCGGAACTGCCGGCGGTTAAGCCAGAGCAGCACAACGAGCAGCAACGGGACGGCCACGAGCGGAAGGACGCGGACGAAGCCGGAGCCCATCACGGCCGTGTGCGGCTGGCTGGCGTAGTGCGGAATCCGGGCGAACAGGGCCAGGTACACGGCGGCCAGGGCTGTCACGCCAAGCTGGACGATGATCGCGATCCGCAGGGCCAGGCGGCGGCCCTGCCGCATGCCGTCCGCACAGATCAACAGCAGGACCACCGGGACAACCGCCAGCGCAAGGCCCAGCGGACCGGCGAGTCCGGCGCGGCCGGCCTCCAGGCAGCTGACGTCCACCGTCCCGCCGCAGTTTTCCTCCAGCTGGCCCAGCGTGGGCAGCGGGTTCAGCACGACGTCGCGCAACAGGGCCAGGGGCCCGGTGGGGCTGCTGACGGCGGCCGTGAGGATCGGCCCCACCGCGAAGATCGCGACCGTGAGGGCCAGCAGGTTGCGGGTCTCGCGTCCGGTTGAACGGTGCCGGTGCAGGGTCCCCCGGTCGCCCTGGATCCACCAGCCCGCGGCCAGGCCGGCAAGGGCACCGGCGAGCCCAACCACTGTCTCCGGATGCCCGACGTAGAGCACCAGCAGCAGGGACGCGGACAGGCCGGCGGTCCGCAGCCTGCGTTGCCACAGCGTGGGCAGCAGGCCGCTGGCGGCCAGGGCCACGGCCAGGACGGCGGCGTAGGGGCCAATCAGCCGGGCGTTGACCATGAGCCCCAGCCAGCCGTCGCCGATATACCGGGCCAGCTGGGTAACCAGCAGGAACACCGTCACAGCAGCGAACTGGCCTACAAAGAAGAATACGGCCGTCCGCAGGGTCCCCAGATGCCGTTCAGCGAGACCCAGAAGCAGGAGGATCATCAGTGATGCGGCCAGGTAGGCCAGCAGGTTGGTGGCGAAGAACAGCGAGGTGAACAAGGACCACCAATGCCCCGCTTTCAGCCCCGAAGCGTTGACGGACGCTACAGGCAACAGGGCGTCGGGCGGGCCCGACAGGAAGCTGCCCGTCACGGCCCCGACACCGAGGAAGGCCGCGAGGACCGCGAGCGTGAAGGGTACGGCACGGAAGTGCGCCAGCGTCCGGCGCAAGCCCTGGCGCCAGACACCCTGCAACGGCGGGATCTCCGGCCCTGGGCCCGCCGCGGTCCGGTTACTCCCGGTCTTGGCCTGGCTCATGGCGCGATCCCCCAGCGTCGGGCCAGGAAGTCCAGGCCGCCGGGAAGGCCGCCGGATGCCACGTCCCAGGAGTGCCCAGCGTTGGCGATCCGGTGTGTTTCAACGCTGAACCCGGCACGGCGTGCCGCCTCGGAGAGCACGTCCATGTAGCCGGTGAACTGCGGATCGCGGTCTCCGGCGGCGAAATACACGCCGTGGCCGTCGAAGCGGTGTTCCGCCATGACGCGCAGCGGGGTCAGCTGGTCGAAGGCCGCGGCGTCGGCGCCGAAGGAGGCCTCAATGGTCTTGGCCCGCACCTTCGCGAGGGCCGGCTCCTCCTCGCTGGAGAAGGCCAGCGCCGCGCTGTAGACGCCGGGATGCCTCGTGACCATCTGCATGGCGCACGTGCCGCCGAAGGAGAAACCGCCCGCGGCCCACCGGCGGGGATCCGGGTCGACGTCGAGCGTGCGCTTGATCCAGTCCGGAACGTCCCGCGCCAGGAAGGTGTCCGCCTGGGCAATCCGGCTGTCCATGCACAGCGTGTTTCCCGACGCCGAGCCGTTGGGATCGACCACCACCGTTACGGGCGCCACCCCGGCGTGCTCCGCGGCGAACCGGTCGAGCCGGCTCCGGAGTGCGCCGCCAGTCAGCCAGTCGGCAGGACCGCCCGGCTGGCCGGAAAAGAGGACCAGCACCGGCAGCGCAGGCCGGGGGGAACCCAGGTAGGCCGGAGGGAGATAGACGTAGGCGTCCCGGCTCTGGAAGCCGGAGACGGTGCCCGGGATGACCGCCTTGCGGATGACGCCGTCGGGAAGGTGGTCCGGCGCCTGCCAGTTGGTGAGCCCGGTGGCGGCAGGGGCGCCGGCGGCGCGCGTCAGGCCGGCCTCGAGCGGCTGGATCCGGGCTGCGGCCGCTCCGGTGAGGTCGCCGACAGTGTGGTTCAGGCCGAAGTAGATGTTGATCTGGACGGCGGACAGCGCGAGGACGGCCAGGAAGGCGGCCGTGGCTGCTGCGCCTGAACGCCAGCGACGGCTACGGCCCGGATTAGTACCGGTCGGATTAGTGCCGGTCGGATTAGTGCCGGTCCGTCCGCGGCCCCAGAGTCCAAGCAGGCGCATGAGCCACAGCAGCAGGGCGAGGACGCCGGCAACGGACCAGGCCAGGGTCTCCCACGGCAGTTCGGCAGGGAAGACGGTGACGGCGTAGAGCAGGAACCAGTGCACGGCCGCGACGAGCGCCGCGGCGAGCAGGGTCATGGCAGCCGCGACGGCCACGGCCGCGCCGGGAGCGCGGCGGCCCGTGCGCCGGAAACCCGTGTGCCGGAGGGCAACGTGAGTCAGGAGGTAGGCCAGGCCCGCCGCGGCGGCTGCCCACACGATCCACACCACCGGGCCGTCGACCAGGCTAAGGCCATCGAGGTAGTCCACCGGGGCTAGCGCCAGGTGCCGACGCCGATGACGGGTCCGGCCTCAAGCCAGGATGACAACCCTGTGTAGGCATCGAATCGCATGGCCAGGAGGACCTGCTGGCCCTCGTAGCGGAGCTCCACGATGACGGCGTCGGGCTGGACCTTGAGGAGCTCGGATTCGGTCGGCTTGCGCCGGCCAAGCAGCTCCAGCGAACTGCGCCGGAAGGTGTGCTTGGGGCGGACGCTGAGTGAGACCAGGCGGAACCATTCGAGGTCGTTGTCCTGATAACGACAAACCCCCATCTGCCAGCTGTTTCCAGCCGTGCAGATGGAGGCGTCCACCGTGCCCAGGGCGCGCCGCAGATTGAAGCGGCGCACCCCCGAAAGGCACAGTGCAAATACCAGCAACCCAAACGCAGTTGCCAGGACGATGAACGGCAAACCAATATCGTTCATCAAGGTCGTGCTAGCGGATCCCCGCAGTAGCCGCTTCGCCCATTTGGGCGTTGTCAGCAACAATGACCACCCTGTTGTTGTCGACAGAGAAGAATCCCCCGTCAACAACTACAGCGATGCGGTCACCGGATACCGGCTCGATTGCCAGTTCACCTTCGGCCAGAATCGCCAGCAGGGGCGAGTGGCCGGGCAGGATTCCGATTTCACCATCGCTGGTGCGGGCCTTGACCATCTTGGCCGCTCCGGACCACACAAAGTGGTCCGCTGCGACAATCTCAACCTCAAGCTCAGCCATATTACTTGGTCTGTTCCTGGATCTTGGCCCACTGGCGCTCGACGTCGTCCAAGCCACCGACGTTGAAGAACGCCTGCTCTGCAACGTGGTCAAGGTCGCCGTCGCAGATAGCGGTGAAGCCTTCCACAGTGTCCTTGATGGACACGGTGGAGCCCTCGACGCCGGTGAACTGCTTGGCGGTGTAGGTGTTCTGCGAGAGGAACTGCTGGATGCGGCGTGCACGGGACACGACGATCTTGTCTTCTTCAGAGAGTTCGTCAACGCCAAGGATGGCGATGATGTCCTGAAGTTCCTTGTTCTTCTGCAGGATCTGCTTGACGCGGACGGCCGTGTTGTAGTGGTCGTGGCCGATGTACTGCGGATCCAGGATGCGTGAGGTCGACGTCAGCGGGTCAACGGCCGGGTACAGACCACGGGAAGCGATTTCACGGGAAAGTTCCGTGGTCGCGTCGAGGTGTGCGAAGGTCGTGGCCGGAGCCGGGTCGGTGTAGTCATCTGCGGGAACGTAGATGGCCTGCATCGAGGTGATGGAGTGGCCCTTGGTGGACGTGATGCGCTCCTGGAGGAGGCCCATCTCGTCAGCCAGGTTGGGCTGGTAGCCCACGGCCGACGGCATGCGGCCGAGGAGGGTGGAAACCTCGGAGCCTGCCTGGGTGAAGCGGAAGATGTTGTCGATGAAGAGCAGCACGTCCTGGTTCTGCACATCGCGGAAGTACTCCGCCATGGTCAGGGCGGACAGTGCAACGCGCAGACGCGTTCCCGGCGGCTCGTCCATCTGGCCGAACACAAGGGCGGTGTCCTTGAGGACGCCGGCCTCTTCCATTTCGACCCAGAGGTCGTTACCTTCACGGGTACGCTCGCCGACACCGGCGAACACCGAGGTGCCGCCGAAGTTGCGGGCAACACGGGTGATCATTTCCTGGATCAGCACGGTCTTGCCGACTCCGGCACCACCGAACAGGCCGATCTTGCCACCCTTGATGTACGGGGTGAGGAGGTCGATCACCTTGATGCCGGTTTCCAGCATCTCGGTGGAGCCTTCCAGGGTCGCGAAGGCCGGAGCCTTGCGGTGGATAGGCCAGCGTTCGCTGATCTGGAGTTCGGACTCGGCAACGTCGAGGGGCTGGCCCAGCACGTTGAAGATGTGGCCCTTGACGCCGTCGCCCACGGGCACGGAGATCGGGGCACCGGTGTCCACCACGTTGGTACCGCGGACAAGTCCGTCGGTGGCCTGGAGGGAGATGGCACGGATCAGGTTGTCACCCAGGTGCAGGGCAACCTCGAACGTGATGGTTCGGGTCTCACCGTTGAGAGTGATCTCGGTGGTGAGTGCGTTGTAAATCGAGGGGATTGCGTCAGCCGGGAATTCGACGTCGACAACCGGGCCAATAACACGTGCAATACGACCGGTAGCACCGGACGTTGCGGCTACGTGATCGGTAGCAGTGGCAGTCATCTCTCTCACTTCACTCAGTAGATGGCGTGGGGTTAAGTTTATCTTTTGGTGCAGGTACAGCTGGATCCGGGCTCGTGCTGGCTAGGACGCGGACAACGCGTCGGCACCGGCAACGATTTCGGAAAGCTCCTGCGTAATTTCAGCCTGACGGGCAGTGTTGCGCAGACGCGTGTACTTCTTGATGAGATCCGTCGCGTTGTCGCCGGCGGACTTCATCGCACGCTGGCGGGCTGCGAGCTCGGAAGCTGCTGCCTGCAACATGGCGGCGAAGATACGTGATTCGATGTAGCGCGGCAGCAGGGCATCGAGAACCTGCTCCGTTTCCGGCTCGAATTCGTAGAGGGGCAGCAGGTCCGATTCGGACGCGGCTTTCTCTTCGACAACCTCGAGCGGCAGCAGACGGACGACCGTCGGCTCCTGGGTCACCATCGACTTGAAGCGGGTGTAGACGACGTGGATTTCGTCGACGCCGCCCTCTTCGTAGGCGTTAGCGAATTCGGCCAGCAGTGCTTCACTGACTTCGCGCGCGGTCGCAAACTCCGGTGCATCCGTGTTGCCGGTCCATACGCGAGCGTATTCACGGTTCCGGAAGTCGAAGTACGCCTGCGCCTTGCGGCCGACCAGGAACGTCTTGACTTCCTTGCCTTCCCCGTGGAGCAGCTCGTTGAGGCCTTCGGCCTGCTTGAGGACACTCGCCGAGTAAGATCCCGCGAGGCCACGGTCCGAGGTGATGACCAGGACGGCGGCCCGGCGGATCTGCGCCGGCTCGGTGACCAGGGGGTGGTCGATTTCGCTCTGGCTTGCGACAGCAGAAACGGCACGCGTGATCGCGTTCGCGTAAGGCAGTGAAGCTGCTACGCGTGCGCGGGCCTTGCCGATGCGCGAGGTAGCGATCAGTTCCATCGCCTTGAAGATCTTGCGCATCGACGTCGTCGAGCTGATCTTCTGGCGGTAGACCCGGATCTGGGCTCCCATACTTATCCTTTCCTAAGATCCCGATGGCCGGGACTGCCGGAACCCGTGCGGGTCCCGGCAGTCCCTGCCAGCGAAACTAGCGCTTCTGCTTGACGATTTTTTCCTGGTCGACCTGATCCTCGCCGATGGGGGCGTGCTCCTCGTGCCCCGCACCGACCAGGAGGTTGTCTCCCTCGCCGAAGAAGCCCTTCTTGAAGTCCACGATTGCGGTCTTCAGTGCTTCAGCGGTGTCATCGTCCATGACGTTGGTCTGGGCCAGCGTTGTCAGGATGGAGGACTTGTGCTTGAGGTGCTCCAGGAACTCGGTCTCGAAGCGGTTGATGTCTTCAACCGGAACCTCGTCCAGGTGGCCGTTGGTGCCGGCCCAGATGGAGACGACCTGGTTCTCGACCGGGAACGGCGAGTACTGGCCCTGCTTGAGCAGCTCCATCAGGCGTGCACCGCGGGTCAGCTGCTGGCGCGATGCGGCGTCCAGGTCCGAGGCAAACATGGCGAAGGCCTGCATGTCGCGGTACTGGGCCAGTTCCAGCTTCAAGGTACCGGAGACCTTCTTCATGGACTTGACCTGGGCGGCGCCACCAACACGGGAGACGGACACACCGACGTCAACAGCGGGGCGCTGGTTGGCGTTGAAGAGGTCCGACTGCAGGAAGATCTGGCCATCGGTGATGGAGATCACGTTGGTCGGGATGTAGGCGGAAACGTCGTTTGCCTTGGTCTCGATCAGCGGCAGACCGGTCATCGAGCCTGCACCGAGCTCGTCGGAGAGCTTGGCACAACGCTCCAGCAGACGGGAGTGCAAGTAGAAGACGTCGCCCGGGTAGGCTTCGCGTCCCGGCGGGCGGCGGAGCAGCAGTGACACTGCACGGTAGGCCTCGGCCTGCTTGGACAGGTCATCGAACACGATGAGGACGTGCTTGCCGCCGTACATCCAGTGCTGGCCGATGGCCGAGCCGGCGTACGGTGCCAGGTACTTGAAGCCTGCGGGGTCGGACGCCGGGGAAGCCACGATCGTGGTGTATTCCAGGGCGCCGTTGTCCTCGAGGGTCTGGCGGACGGCTGCGATCGTGGATGCCTTCTGGCCGATCGCCACGTAGATGCAGCGCACCTGCTTCTTCACGTCGCCGGAAGCCCAGTTGGCCTTCTGGTTGATGATCGTGTCGATGGCAATGGCGGACTTGCCGGTCTGGCGGTCACCGATGATCAGCTGGCGCTGGCCGCGGCCGATCGGGATCATGGCGTCGATAGCCTTGAGTCCGGTCTGCATCGGCTCGTGGACCGACTTACGCTGGGTCACGCCGGGTGCCTGGAGTTCCAGGGCACGGGTGGTCTCGGCCTTGATCTCGCCGAGGTCATCGATGGGCTGGCCCAGCGGGTCAACCACGCGGCCGAGGAAGGCGTCGCCAACCGGCACGGACAGAACCTGCCCGGTGCGGTGGACTTCCTGGCCTTCTTCGATTCCGGTGAAGTCACCGAGGATGATGACGCCGATCTCGCGGACGTCGAGGTTCTGGGCCAGGCCCAGCGTGCCGTCTTCGAAGCGAAGCAGCTCGTTCGCCATGACCGAGGGAAGGCCCTCAACACGGGCGATGCCGTCACCTGCGGTTGTTACACGGCCGACCTCTACGCGCTCTGCGTTTCCGGGTTCGTAGGACGCCGCGAACTCGTTCAACGCATTACGGACGTCGTCGGCGTTGATGGTCAATTCGGCCATCTGCAGTCCCTGCTCTCCTGTTTTCGTGATCATCGTTGCTCACGATGACCGGGGTTTCTTGTCGTTAGGTTGTGCTTGTCCGGCTAGCCGGCAAGCTGACGCTGGAGCTGGCCCAGGCGGCCGGCGACCGAAGCGTCAACCACTTCGTCACCTACCTGGATCCGGATGCCACCGATCAGTGCCGGGTCAACATTCATGTTGATCTTGAGCTCGCGCCCGTAAAGGGCGTTCAGCCCCGCCTGCAGGCGGCTGATCTGCGTCTCCGTCAGCGGACGGGTGACGTCGACCGTTGCAATCCAGCGCTGCTGGCGCTTGGCGGCAAGCTCGGCGAAACGGCGGACCAGCCTGGTGACCTTAAGCCCGCGCGGAGCCGTGACGGCCTGCCCGATCAGGACTTTCGCGTCCTCGCTCGCACCGGGTACGAGTTTGTCGGCGAGGGACACCTTGGCGGCCGGGCTGGCCTGCGGCTCGGACAGAGCACGCTGGACCTCGTGGCTGGACTCAACGGCCTGGTTGAAGGAGAACAGATCGTTCTCCAGCGATTCCAGTCCGCTGAGCCCGGAGGCAGAGACGGCCGACTTGTTCTCGGCAACAGCGATGACCACCGAAGCGGCAAGAGTCTCGAGTGCATCGCCGATATCCCGTGCCGATGCCCAGCGGGAGCTGGCCAGTCCGGCTGCGATTTCAACAGCGTCAGCGGATACTTTCCCGCCGAAGAGCTGCTTGACCAGCGCCGACTTTTCGTCACCGCTGCGGGACGGGTCAGTCAAAGCACGGCGCAAGCCGGCCGAGCTGTCCACGGTTCCCAGGATTCCGAAGAGTTCCTTTGCCAACTGCAGCGACGCGGTGGGAAGCTTGGCCTCCAGTGCCGCCAGCGCAGCGGCCAGCGATTCGCTCGATACACCTGCCATTACTTAGCTACACCCGCGTTCTGGTTCTCCAGATCTGCCAGGAAGCGGTCCACCACTCGGGCCGACCGTGCATCGTCGCTCAGTGCCTCGCCGACGATGCGGCTCGCCAGCGTCGTGGCCAGCGTGCCGACCTCCGCGCGGAGCGACACAACGGCCGCCTGGCGCTCGGATTCGATCTGCGTGTGGGCCTGCGCGGTGATGCGGGCAGACTCGGCAGCCGCCTTCTCCTTCAGCTCTGCAAGGATCTGGGCGCCTTCGGCGCGTGCTTCCTCGCGGATGCGGTTGGCTTCGGTGCGGGCTTCCGTGAGCTGCGCCTTGTACTCTTCGAGCGCTGCGGAGGCCTCGGCCTGGGCCTTTTCGGCCTTGGCGATACCGCCCTCGATGGCTTCGGCCCGCTCTGCGAAGGTCTTCTCGAACATCGGGACAACGTACTTGACCACGATGAACAAGAGGAGCGCAAAGCCGGCGAAGACGACAAGCATTTCCCAAGGATTGGGAACGAGGGGGTTAGTACCGCCTTCGGTGGCGGCTGAGATGATCGCTTGATTCATATTTCACCCGTCCTTATCTACTCGGTTCTGGATGTTCGGTTGTTCTGTTTACTTAAGAACGAACGCGAAGACCAGGCCAAGGATGGCGAGGGCTTCAGTCAGCGCGAGGCCGAGGAATGCGATCGGCTGCAGGACGCGCTGGGCTTCCGGCTGACGTGCCACACCGTTGATGTAAGCGGCGAACACGAGACCCACACCGATACCACCGCCGATGGCGGAGAGGCCGTAGCCGATGAGGTTGAGGGAGCCGTTGATGGAGCCTTCCATTTTTCTTCCTTTCAAGATGCCACCCATGTGGCAGGTTGTTTGGGTTGCTTCATCCCCGTGAGGGGAAGACTATGTTGTGCCGGCTGGGGTTGGCCTTCTGGCGTGTGCGCCTGAAGGCCTTCGCCTAGTGGCTGTCGGCGTGCAGCGCGCCTTCGATGTAGATCGCGGTCAACAGCGTGAAGACGTAGGCCTGCAGCACCATGATCAGCGCTTCGAGCATGTACATGGCGATCGCACCGCCAAGGACGAGTACGGACGCGCCCTTGAGGAGGACGTTTTCCTGCATCACGAGGTATTCGATGCCCGCACCGGAGATCATGATGATCAGGTGGCCGGCCAGCATGGTGGCGAACAGACGGAGGCTGTGCGTGACCGGGCGGACCAGGAAGTTGGAGATGATCTCGATCGGTACGACGATCGGGAGAATGTAGAACGGCACACCGGACGGAACCGTGGCCAGCTTGAAGTACTTCAGGCCGCTCTTCCGGATGCCGACGGCGATCCAGGTGACGTACACGATCGCGGCGAGCACATAGGCACCGCCAACGTGCGAGAAGGTGGGAAGCTGGATCAGCGGGATTGCACCGTAGATGTTGTTCACGAGGATGAAGAAGAAAAGCGTGAACAGCAGCGGGACATACTTCATGAAGTCCCGGCCGCCGATAATGTCCTTGGCGATGCTGTTGCGGACGAAGCTATAGGCGGCCTCGCCAGCGAACTGCAGCTTGCCGGGAACCAGCTGCTGCTTCCGTGCAGCGATCACAAAGAATGTACCGATAATGACGACCGACAGGATTACCAGCAGCATCTGCTTGGAAAATCCGTCGGCAGCACCCCAGGGGATGATAGCCGGCAGGTGAAGTTCTTCAATTCCAGGAGGCGTGAAGGTTCCTGAATCTTGGGCCGGGAGCGCAAGCGCGATCAACGCGTTTCCTCTCTGCAGTGTCCATCATTGGGCGTTGGGCGGGGACCGGCGACATTGGTGCCCGCCTCTCCCCCTGTGAAATTATTTGGCATTACTGTTCCTCGTCCTGGGACGGGCCACGTGCAGCAGTGCCGTCATCAGCTGAAGTTCTGTTACTGGTGAGGCCGTGCATATGAGAAAGATAGAACCCTCCCGCAGCTCCAAGCAGAGCGCCTGCGAGCACAATCCAGCGGGTTCCCCACAGATTATCCAGTCCCCACCCTATCAAACTCCAGACGATGATTCCGCCAACAATGTAGCTGAAGACGGCGATTCCGGCGTTGTATCCGCCGTCGCTTCCGTCGGTCGATACACCGGGGGCACCGGACGTAGTTTTGGGTGATTTGGCTGGCTGGTTTTCTGGTCCGGTACGTGGTCCGGCAACTGGCCTGCGGCCGGATTTGCGGCTAAACATCGGTGCCGCCTTTTCGCGTTTCGGGATCGTTGTAAATCTGGAGCCTGGCCTTGCTGAAACCGTAAATTTCGGCTGCCTGCCAGAACACGACGGTGACGACGGCGCCGATCAGGAACCAGCGGCCGTGCAGCCAGGCCGGGGCCCCGATGACGAAGAGGACCACGGCGAAGCCGACAACCTTGACGAAGTACGTCGCGACGAACAGTCCGATCGCTCCCGAGGGGTTGTTGCGGCCGACGAAGTGGCCCACCGCGAGGCTGATGGCAAAGAAGGCCATCACCAGCGCGCCGCCGAACAGGGCGGACCAGAACCCCACGGCGCCGTTAAAGATGAAGGCGGCCGTGCCGGTCAGCACCAGTGCTGCGGCGGAGGCCGCGGAACTCATTGCCAGCAGCCTGAGCCACAGGGATTTTGTGGGGCCGGAGACGCCAACGGGTCCGTTGCCGGAAGCGGGTTCCGGTTCGGCGTTGGAGGTCATCAGATCCCAATCGTCGCTGGCGTATTGCTGGTCAAGGCAGGCGGCGAAGTACCGCCCCTGAATTCTACATTAGATAGAAATTATTCGGAAAAGCGCGTCGGAGCGGGTTCCCCGGGCATGCCGGTCAGGCTATTCGGGAGTGCGGGCCATCTGCCTCGGCCCGCGCTGGCGCAGGTACGGCCAGGCAGTCGCCACGGCCATGATTGCCGCGGCGGCCAGATCAACGGCGAGGACTATGTGCCAGGGGAAGATCGCGAAAGCGAGGCCGCCGAAGGCAAGGATGCAGGTCCACAAGTACATCAGCACGACGGCGCCGCGGTGCGAGTATCCGATGTCCAGGAGTTTGTGGTGCAGGTGTCCGCGGTCCGCCGACCACGGCGACCGGCCCAGCGCTGTCCGCCGCACCACCGCCAGGCACAGGTCCAGCAGCGGCAGGAACAGCACCGCGAACGGCAACAGGATGGGGATGATCGTGGGGATGCCGTTGGCCCGGTCGTAGAGGCCCGAGCTGATCTGGCCGGTCGAGACGACGCCGGCCGAGGCCATCAGCAGGCCAATCAGCATGGCCCCGGAATCGCCCATGAAGATTTTGGAGGGGAACCAGTTGTGCGGCAGGAAGCCGACGCAGCTGCCGACCACGACGGCGGTCAGCAGGGTGGCGAGGTCCGAACGGTCCAGCAGGACGGCCGTGCGGTGGACCCAGTAGGCCGTGAGGAAGAACGCCGCTCCGCCGATGATCGCCACGCCCGCGGCGAGCCCGTCCAGTCCGTCGATGAAATTGAACGCATTCATGGTGGTGACGATCAGCCCGGCCGTCAGCACAATGCTCACGGCCTCGTTCTGGATCACGATCGGCTCGGGAATGAACGGGATGATCGTCATCCGGACCCCCCAGGTGGCCACGACCAGTGCCGCGGCGCTTTGGCCGATCAGCTTGACCCACCACCTCAGATCCAGCAGGTCGTCCGCCACGCCGACAACGACGATCACCGCGGCCCCGGCCAGGATTCCCCATGGCGCCGTGTTGTTCCGGAAGATGTCCTTGACGAAGAACGAATTGCTCGCCGTGACCAGGGCAACCAGCACGCCCGCGAAGATGCCGAGGCCGCCGAGCCGGGAGATCGGGGTGGAATGCATGTCGCGGCTGCGGATCGGGGAATACAGCTCCAGCTTGTTGCCCGCGAGCCGGGCACCCCATGTCGCCGCGTAGGTCACGATCGCTGCCGTCAGCATCATGAGCAGGTACATGATCACGGGACGACCACCAGCCAAACGCCGTCAGTACCGTCAGCACAGGCACCGCACGCCGGCACGTCCCGCAGCACCGGACGCGCCGGTGAGCTGCGGAAATGGGGTGGATTCGATTGCGGTGGAACTGTCTTTCGAAAAATGAAACTTCTCCGTCGCCGTGCGCAGGGCAGGCAGTGCGTAGTGCCTGACAGGGCTGTATTACAGTGGACTCTAGTCAAGATACTAATGCCAACGGCCACCTGTCTTCGCGTCACACGGCCCTCTGCCGGCGGGAAAACCACTGACGGTCGTGCTGAAAGGACCCCGCGATGACCCCCTCGGTTGCAGTCGCTGCCGTGACGTTTGACCGTCCCAGGGAGCTGGCGGTCCTGATGGACGCCATCAACAACCAGACCGCTCCAGTACAGTCCATTTGCCTCGTCGACAGTGGCACCGTGCCGTCGACGGACGTTGCCGGCCAGCACGCCAACGTGGACTATGTCCGGTCCGAGGCAAACCTTGGCGGCGCCGGCGGATTCTCGTTGGCCATCCTCAAGGCCGTGGCCAGCGGGGCTGACTGGATCTGGATGATGGACGACGACGCCGAGCCGGCAGATCCCGACTGCCTTGCCACGTTGCTCCGTGAGGCCCAGGAACGTGGTCTGGACGCCGTCGTGCCCCTCGTGGTGGCCCCCGGCCACCCGGACCAGCTGTCCTTTTTCTTCCGGCTGGGCGGCAAGGTCACGCATGAGCGCGCGGAGGTGGAAAAGGTCGGATTCCTGCCCGACGACGGGCACTTCTTCAACGGCGCCCTGATCCGTTCCGATGTCTTCTTCAAAGTCGGCCTGCCGGACATGCGCCTTTTCATCCGTGGCGACGAGGTGGACTTCACGCTCAGGCTCAGGAAGGCCGGGATCCGCTTCGGCACGGTGACCACCGCCGCCATCACGCACCCGCACGCCTTCGCTGAGACCAAGCACGTCTTCGGTGCGCGGTGGCACGTGATCGTTCCGGATTCCGCCTTCAAGCGCTACTTCTACTACCGGAACCGCGGGTACATGATCCGCCGCCACTTCCGGGTCAAGTCCTTCATCGCGGATGTGGGCGGCTACCTCGGCTACTTCCTGCGCAGCGGCGACTTCCGCGGGCTCGCTGACTGGTTCCGCGCGTTTTCTGCCGGGCTCCGCGGCAAGGGCTTCGGCCCGCTGGAGGACCAGAAGTTCTGACCGTGGTCCTCCGCCGGCAGCCCCGCCGGCAGCCTAGGGCTGCCGGCGCAGGCGCCGGCGGAGCAGCAGGCCCAGCAGCACCCAGGGTTCGCCGAACACCCGGTAGGCTACCCGCTGCGGGTGGAGCATGAGCCGCCAGGCCCATTCGAGTCCGAGCCGGCCGATCCAGCGCGGCGCCAGTTTCTGCACACCGGCAATCTGTTCGATGGCGCCGCCGACGGTGCAGTAGACCGCAGGCGGAAGCGCGGCAAGCCGGCGGGCCATGACCTGCTCCTGCAGCGGCATCCCGAGGCCCAGCAGCACAAGCTGCGGGCGCAGCCGGTTCAGCCATTCGACCGCGGCTTCCTCAACTTCCTTGTTCCAGCCTTCGCCGGGCATGCCGTCGACCCGCGCCCCGGGGACGATCTCCCGCAGCCTGGCCACGGCACCGGCGTTGGCCACGGCGCCTGCACCGATGACCGCAATGCGCTCCAGTCCCGCGACATTGCCGAGCGCGGGAATCCAGTCGGTCGACCCCAGCCGGTAGTCCATCACCGGTTCCCTGCCGTCGTCCTCTTCGCCGGTCTTCGCCCAGAGCCAGAGCACCGGTGCGCCGTCGATCAGGACCACGTCGCTGCGCTCATAGAAAGAGCGGAAGGCAGGATCGGAGTGCAGCAGCGTCACGCTGTGCAGGTTGTGCCCCACCACGATCCGGGTCTTGCCCTCGGCCATGAAGGTGCTGAGGACCGCGGTCAGCTCGGACACCGTCACGGGGGTCGCTTCGACGTCGAGGAAAGGGACGCGCTGACGCTCCAGCGTCATGCGGAACCGGGCTCCGGGGCAGCGTCGCCCGGCGCAGCGGCGGACTCTGCGGCGGCGGACTCTGCGGCGGCGGACTTTGCGGCGGGCTCCGGAGCGTCCGCAGCATCGGGGGCGTTGCCGTCGATGTCCAGGACGCCGGGCACCACGCCGCGCAGGCGGTCGAGGCTGATGGCTCCCTGCCGGACGACGCGCAAGGGCAGCGCCGTCGCGTCGACGATGGTCGAGGCGAGGGCTTCGGCGCCGTCGGCGGGCCGGGGTCCGCCCTCAAGGTAGACCTCCACGGATTCCGCCAGCTGGGCTTCGGCGTCCGCGGCGGTCTGCGCCGCGGCGTGCCCGGTGCGGTTAGCGGAGGACACCGCGAGGGGTCCGGTGAGCGTCAGCAGGTCCTGGGCGATCTCGTCGGCCGGGATCCGCAGGGCGACCGTGCCCTTGGTCTCGCCGAGATCCCAGTCCAAGGACGGCTGGGCATGCAGGATCAGGGTCAGGCCGCCGGGCCAGAACGCCTCGGCCAGCTGCCGCGCCTCGGCCGGAACGTCCGTGGCCAGGCCATCGAGGGCGTTCAGCCTGGGGATCAGCACGGGCGGCGGCATCTTCCGGCTCCGGCCTTTGGACGCGAGCAGCAGGGTCACGGCAAGGGGTGAAAAGGCGTCGGCGGCAATCCCGTAGACCGTGTCCGTGGGAAAGACCACGCACTTGTTCTCCCGGATGGCCCGTTGGGCGTGCTCAAGTCCCGCAGCGCGCTGCTCGGCCGCCGTGCAATCGTAGCTAGTCGTCACTGGCCTATTCTTTCATCACTTGTCACACGATTTTTCGCGGCCGTAGGCCCTGACGGTGCCAGGACGGCGCTGGTGGCGCGGTCCTTGCCGTTGAGGTCACGGTGCGTTGTCACCTCGGCGAACACCCCGGCGCGTTTGAGCATCGCGGCGATCCATTCCGACTGGACCTCGGCGTGCTCCATCACGAAGTAGCCGCCGGGAACCAGCAGGCGGGCAGCCGAGGCGGCCGCCGCCGTCGGAAGTTCCATCCCGTCCGCTCCCCCGCCGTAGAGCGCCTCGGGCGGGTCGTGCAGCGCCACTTCGGGTTCGTTCGGGATCGCTTCGGCGGGGATGTAGGGCGGGTTGGAGACGACGACGTCGAACGTGCCGTTGTGTTCGGCCAGCGCGTCGCGCAGGTCGCCGCGGATGAGGTGGACGCCCAGGGGAGCCAAGTTTTTCGCCGCCCACGCGTGCGCGAATTCGCTGAACTCGACCGCATGGACTTCCGCGCCGGGAACCTCATGGGCGATCGAGCCTGCAATGGCACCGGACCCGGTGCCCAGGTCCACGACCTTGGGGTGCGCCAGGCCGTCCAGTTGTTTCCTAGCGCTGAGCCAGTCCAGGACCAGCTGCACCACGGATTCGGTCTCCGGCCGCGGGATGAACACACCGGGACCGACGGCGAGTTCGAGGTAGCGGAAGTGCGCCACGCCCGTTATGTGCTGCAGCGGGATCCGCTGCGCCCGTTCGGCGACCAGGTCGGCGTAGCCTTCCGGCGCCGGCGCGTCCCCGAGCATCAGCGCGCGCAGCCGGCCCAGTCCGATGCCGAGCAGGTGCTCGGCCAGGAGCTCGGCGTCCACGCGCGGGCTGGGCACGCCGGCCGCCGCGAGGACCGCCGTCGCCTCGCTGACGGCCTCCGCGAGGCTCGGACCATCACCTGCAGTCATCACCAGTGACCCGCGCCTATTCGCCGATGGCGTCGAGCCGGGACTGCTCGTCCAATTCGATGGCCGACTGGATCACCGGTTCCAGGTCGCCGTTCATGACCTGGTCCAGGTTGTAGGCCTTGTAACCGGTGCGGTGGTCCGCAATCCGGTTTTCCGGGTAGTTATAGGTACGGATGCGCTCGGAGCGGTCCATGGTGCGGATCTGCGACTTGCGCTGCGCCGAGTTTTCGGCGTCGATCAGCTCCTGCTGGTGCGCCAGGATGCGGGCACGCAGCACGCGCATGCCGGCCTCACGGTTCTGCAGCTGCGATTTTTCGTTCTGCATGGCGACGACGATTCCGGTGGGAAGGTGCGTGATGCGCACTGCGGAGTCGGTGGTGTTGACCGACTGCCCGCCGGGACCGGAGGAGCGGTAGACGTCGATCTTGAGATCGTTCTGGTTGATCTCGAGCTCCTCGGGCTCGTCCACTTCGGGCAGCACCAGCACGCCGGCGGCCGAGGTGTGGATGCGGCCCTGGGATTCGGTGACGGGCACACGCTGGACCCGGTGCACGCCGCCTTCGAACTTGAGCCGGGCGTACACGCCTTCGGCCGGATCGTTCGAGCTGCCCTTGACGGCCATCTGGACGTCCTTGTACCCGCCGAGGTCCGACTCGGTGGCGGAGATGATCTCGGTCTTCCAGCCGCGGGATTCCGCGTAACGGCTGTACATCCGCAGCAGGTCCGCGGCGAAGAGGGCTGCCTCGTCGCCGCCTTCGCCGCCCTTGACCTCGAGGATCACGTTGCGGGAGTCGTCCGGGTCGCGCGGGATCAGCAGCCGGCGCAGCTTGGCCGCCGCCAGCTCCAGCGCGGCCTCCAGCTCGGGTACCTCGGCCGCAAACTCGGGGTCCTCGTCCGCCATTTCCTTGGCAGCGGCCAGGTCATCGCGGATGCCTTCCCAGCGGTGGTAGGCCTCCACAATGCCGTTCAACTGGGCAGAACGCCGCCCCAGCTTCCGGGCCAGCCGCTGGTCAGCGTAGACAGCAGGATCCCCCAGCTGAGCCTGGATAGAGTCGTGCTCATCCAACAGGCCCTGTACGGACTCAAACATTTTCAAACCTCTTTCGACTCTCTCAAGTCTAGTTACTGCAACGCGGGGTCACTTACCGCCCATTCCGGCGGCCCTGATGGGCCGTAGGTGACCCCGCGTTGCTCCGGCCAGGGGGTGGTGAGTTAAACCAGAAGCCGCTCAAAATATGCCGGCCAGGGAGTGGCTTCGGGCCTGCCGGAGCCGGGTGGCTAACGATCGCAGATCGTTGGCCACCCGGCGGAGGGGCGGGGCCGGCATATTTTGAGCGGCGAAAGCCAGCTACTTGTCGTTATCGGACTTCGCACCAAGCGTCGTCTTCTGCACCTGCATGAGGAACTCGACGTTGCTCTGGGTCTCCCGGATCTTGTTGGTCAGCAGCTCAAGGCTCTGCTGCGTTTCGAGTCCGGACAGGACGCGGCGCAGCTTCCACATGATCTTGACTTCCTCGGGGGAAAGCAGGTTTTCCTCACGGCGGGTACCGGACGCGTTGACGTCCACGGCCGGGAAGATGCGCTTGTCCGCGAGCTGGCGGGACAGGCGCAGTTCCATGTTGCCGGTGCCCTTGAACTCTTCGAAGATGACCTCGTCCATCTTGGAACCGGTCTCGACGAGCGCGGTGGCCAGGATGGTCAGCGAGCCGCCGTTTTCGATGTTGCGGGCTGCACCGAAGAAGCGCTTCGGCGGGTACAGCGCTGCGGAGTCCACACCACCGGACAGGATGCGGCCGGAGGCCGGTGCTGCCAGGTTGTAGGCACGGCCCAGGCGGGTCATGGAGTCCAGGAGCACCACAACGTCCATGCCCATTTCCACGAGGCGCTTGGCGCGCTCGATGGAAAGCTCGGCCACGGTGGTGTGGTCGTCGGCGGGACGGTCGAAGGTGGAGGCAATGACCTCACCCTTGACGGTGCGCTGCATGTCCGTGACTTCTTCGGGACGTTCGTCAACGAGCACCATCATGAGGTGGACCTCAGGATTGTTGGTGGTGATGGCGTTGGCGATGGACTGCAGGATGAGCGTCTTGCCGGCCTTCGGCGGCGAAACGATCAGACCGCGCTGGCCCTTGCCGATCGGGGCCACGAGGTCGATGACGCGCGGGCCGATCTTCTTCGGGTCCGTCTCGAGGCGCAGGCGTTCGGAGGGGTAGAGCGGGACGAGCTTCGCGAATTCGACGCGGTCCTTGAGCTCTTCCGGCGTCTTGCCGTTCACCGAGGTGACGCGGACCAGGGCGTTGAACTTCTGGCGGGCGGACTGCTGCTGATTCCCCTGCTGGGATTCGCCTTCGCGCGGTGCACGGATGGCGCCGACGACGGCGTCGCCCTTGCGCAGGTTGTACTTCTTGACCTGGGCGAGGGAGACGTAGACGTCGTTCGGGCCCGGCAGGTAACCGGAGGTGCGGATGAACGCGTAGTTCTCGAGCACGTCGAGGATACCGGCGACCGGCAGCAGGACATCGTCCTCGGTGACCTCGACGTCGTCGACGTCAGGTCCCTGCTGACGCCCGCGGCGGCGGTCGTTGCGGTCGCGGAAGCGGTCGTTGCGCGAGGAGTTGTCGCGGCTGTCCTGCTGGCCCTGGCGGTCACCGCGGTCGTTGCGGTCACGACGGTTGCGGCGGTTCCGGCGGCTTCCGCCGTCAGAATCATCGCTGTCGCGGGTGTTTTCGCGGGTGCTCTCGCGGGTGCCGGCCGAGTCGTCGCGGCCGCCACGGGTGCGGGTGTCACGGCGCTGGCCGTCTTCGCTGCCGGGCTCGCGCTGTTCGGTGCGCTGTTCACGCTGTTCGCGCTGTTCAGTGCGCTGTTCGCGCTGTTCAGTGCGCTGTTCGCGCTGTTCAGTGCGCTGTTCACGCTGTTCAATGGCGGGCTGTTCGGCCTGGGCCTCGACGGCGGTCTGGCCGGCCTCGGTGGCCTGGGCTGCGGCTTCGCCGCGGCGGCGGTTGCGGGTGCGCGGCTGCCTCGTGCGGTCGCTGCCTTCGGTCCCGGAAACGGCAGAACCGGATTCGGCAGTGGCGGAGGCGCCGGAGTCGGTGGAAACCGCGGGGGCTTCAGCCGGGGCGGCAGCGGGTGCCTCAACGACGGGCGCCGTGACGACTCCGTCGCTGCCTGCGCGGCGGCTGCGGCCACGGCGGGCGCGGGGGCTTTCCTGGGCGGGGGCGTCATCGGCGGCGGGCGCTGTTGCGGGCGCAGCTGCCGGGGCCGCTGCGTGGGACACAGTGCCGTTGTCGCTCGCCTTTTCGGCAGCGCGGGCCGGAGCCTTGCTTACCGGGGTGCCTGCGCGGTGGGCGGAAATGGCCGTGACCAGATCACCCTTGCGCATGCGGGAACCGCCGGAAATGCCCAGCTGGCTGGCGAGGGCCTGGAGCTGGGCGAGCTTAAGGCCTGCAAGGCCGCTGCTCTTGGCGGGTGCTGCCGTTGATTCGGCAGCAGAAGATGTATCCACAGCCGGAGACAGCTCAGTGGTTTCGGTCACGAAGGATCCTTCCCCCTCGACGGCGTCCAGGCTAAGAGCTGGACGCGGTGATTTGATCTGGGCTGCAGTTCAGATCTGCAGCCGGGATTTCGGCCTTGCCGGATGTATATCGGCCAGCAGGGCCGGATATTGCTTCACCATGCACGATCCGAGAAATGAGGAACGGCGGGCTGAGTTTCAGGGGGCAGATCAATTCTGCTGATTCCTGCGTCAGACCGAAAGCAGGTGGCACCGGAAAATATTGCGCAGTGAAAGATGAGAGAGGCTACGTGGCCAACATCGCGGTCTTACAACGGTTAAAAATTTACCGCCTGCGTATTTACCGCCGGTGCACTTCCACTTTAGCACCTTCAACGTCCACGGCCAGCTTCATCACGCGCCAGCCCACTTCCGGCGTGTTGCCCGCGGTGTGGGCGCCGATGAAGTCCACAACCTCACGGGCTTCCGCTTCGCCGTTGGCCAGGACCAGCACGGTGGGTCCGGCGCCGGATACGACGGCGGCGTGCCCTGCCCGGCGCAGCGCGCCGATCAGTTCCGCGCTGGGCCGCATGGCCTCGGCGCGGTAGCTCTGGTGCAGGTAGTCCTCGGTGCCGGGCAGCAGGAATTCCGGGTTCGTGGTCAGGGCATGGATCAGCAGGGCGGCGCGGCCGGAGTTCATGGCCGCGGCATGGTGGCCCACCGAGGCGGGCAAAAGGGCCCGGGCGGCCTCAGTGGAGAGCTCGTAGTCGGGCACAGCGACCACGGGGATCACCGAGGCGGCCACGGACGCGCACGTGCTGCTGTACTGGTCACTGTCCTGCCATGACAGCGCCAGTCCGCCGAAAATGGCGGGTGCAACGTTGTCCGGGTGGCCTTCAATTTCGCTTGTGAGCTGCAGGATCCAGTCGCGGCCACGCCGGGAGGCCTCCGGAACCAGGGCATTGGCGGCGCTGACGGCCGCCACCACGGCCGAGGCCGATGAGCCCAGGCCCCGTCCGTGCGGGTTGACGTTGTCCGCCGTGATCCGTAGGCCTTCGTGCCGGAACCCAAGGCGGTGCAGGGCCTCGGTCAGGGCCTTGACCACGAGGTGCGTCGCATCGCGGGGCAGGGACTCGGCACCCTCGCCGCTGAGCTCGAATTCAAGTTCACCGCTGGCCAGGGTTTCCACGGTCAGCGTGTCATGCAGCGAGAGGGCCAGGCCGAGGCTGTCGTACCCGGGGCCCAGGTTGGCGCTCGTGGCCGGGACACGCACGGTGACCAGCTGGCCCGCCGGAACAGCCGGGGAGCCGGCAGCTGATTCGGCCGGGACGGTGAGGGTTGTTTCCAACGTTATTTTTCTTCCAGTCCCAGTGCTGCGGCGACGGTGACGACGTCGTTGGAGACCTTGACCGGCTGCACGTCGCTGCCGTCCTCGGTGCGCAGGGCCCACTGCGGGTCCTTGAGGCCGTGACCGGTCACCGTGATCACGATCGTCTTGCCTGCCGGCACCTCCCCGGCCGCGTGCTTCTTGATCAGCCCGGCGACGCCGGCAGCGGAGCCGGGCTCCACGAAAACGCCTTCCCGGGCGGAGAGCCACCGGTGCGCGGACAGGATTTCCTCGTCCGTGACGGCCTCGATCACGCCGCCGGATTCATCCCGGGCCGCCACGGCGGTGTCCCAGGAGGCCGGGTTGCCGATCCGGATGGCGGTGGCAATGGTGTCGGGCTCGGTGATGGGGTGGCCGGCCACGAAGGGTGCCGCCCCTGCGGCCTGGAAGCCCCACATGACGGGTGTCTTGGTGGACACGGCGGGCAGCGACCCGGCGGTGGGCGACTCAAACGCCGCAGCGTATTCCTTGTAGCCCTTCCAGTACGCGCTGATGTTGCCGGCATTGCCCACCGGGAGCACGTGGAAGTCGGGGGCGTCGCCGAGCGAATCCACCACTTCGAAGGCGCCGGTCTTCTGGCCTTCGATCCGGGCCGGGTTGACGGAGTTGACCAGGAACACCGGGTAGGACTCGCCGAGCTTGCGGGCGATGTCGAGGCAGTCGTCGAAGTTGCCGTCCACCTGCAGCAGCGTGGCCCCGTGCGCGACTGCCTGGCTGAGCTTGCCCATGGAGATCTTGCCCTCCGGGACCAGCACCGCGCACTGCAGCCCGGCCGCCGTCGCGTAGGCCGCGGCGGAGGCGGAGGTGTTGCCGGTGGAGGCGCAGACCACGGCCTTGGCGCCGGCAGCCACAGCTGCCGTCATGGCCATTGTCATGCCGCGGTCCTTGAAGGAACCGGTCGGGTTCATGCCTTCGACCTTGAGGTATACGGTGCTGCCGGTCAGCTCGGAGAGGTGGCGGGCGTGCACGAGCGGGGTGCCGCCCTCGCCCAGGCTGATGACCTTGGTCGCTTCCGTGACAGGAAGACGGTCGGCGTATTCGCGGATGACACCGCGCCATTGGTGAGCCACTTAGACTCCTTCTACCCGGAGTACGGATGTGACGGAATTGATGACGTCCAGGCGCCTGACGGCCTCGACGGTTGCTGCAAGTGCGGCTTCGCGTGCACGGTGTGTCACGATCCGCAGCTCGGCCGATTCCACGTTGGAGTCGGCGTCGCGGTGAATGGTCTGCCGCATGATTTCGATGGACACGCCGTGCTCCGCGAAGAGCTGCGCGATCCTGGCCAGGACGCCGGGCTGGTCCGCGACGTCGAGTCCGATGTAGTAGCTGGTGACGGCCGCGTCGATGGGCAGCGATGGCACGTGCCCCGTGGTCGTTTCGGTCCGGCCGGGGCCGCCCAGGACAATGCGGCGGGCCGCGGAGACGAGGTCGCCCAGCACGGCGGACGCCGTCGGGGTGCCGCCGGCACCCTGGCCGTAGAACATGAGCTCCCCGGCGTTCTCGGCTTCGATGAAGACGGCGTTGAAGGCACCGCGGACAGCGGCGAGGGGGTGCTCGCGGGGCAGGAGCGTGGGGTGGACACGGACCGAGACGCCGGTTTTGCCGTCCTCGTCAACCAGTTTCTCGGCAATGGCCAACAGCTTGATGACAAAGCCGGCTTCCTTGGCGGCGGCGATGTCCGCCGCGGTGACCGACGTGATGCCCTCGCACGAGACGTCTTCCAGGGCGAACCGCGTGTGGAAGGACAGTGAGGCGAGGATCGCGGCCTTGGCGGCGGCGTCGTAGCCTTCGATGTCGGCCGTGGGGTCGGCTTCCGCGTAGCCCAGGCGCTGGGCCTCGGCCAGCGCGTCGGCGAATTGCGCGCCGGTGGAGTCCATCTGGTCGAGGATGAAGTTGGTGGTGCCGTTGACAATCCCGAGCACCCGGGTGATCCGGTCGCCGGACAGGCTGTCGCGGATGGGCCGCAGGATGGGGATGGCGCCGGCCACGGCGGCCTCGTAGGACAGCTGCACCCCGGCCTTGTCCGCTTCCTCGTACAGGGTGGGGCCGTCCTGGGCCAGGAGCGCCTTGTTGCCGCTGACAACACAGGCACCGTGCCGCATGGCGGTCAGGATCAGGGTCCGGGCCGGCTCAATGCCGCCCATGAGTTCAATGACGAGGTCGGCGTCCTTGACGAGGACTTCGGCGTCAGTGGTGAACAGCTCCTGCGGCAGCTCGACGTCGCGCTTGGCATCGGGGTTGCGCACCGCGATGCCCTGCAGTTCCAGCCGGGCGCCGGTGCGCGCGGCGAGGGCGTCGGCGTCGTCAATGAGAATCCGCGCAACCTGGGCCCCAACGTTGCCACAGCCCAGGAGGGCCACTTTCAGGGTTCGCAATTCAGACATTCAGACTCCCATGTCGCGGTTGAGCAAATCTTCTTCGGTTTCCCCGCGGACAATGAGCCGGGCAGATCCGTCGCTGACAGCGATAACGCCCGGCCGGGCCAGATAGTTGTAGTTGCTTGACAGGGCCCAGCAGTAGGCGCCGGTCCCCGGTACAGCAAGCAGATCACCGGCTGCCACGTCCTCGGGCAGATATACATCTCTAACAACTATGTCGCCGCTCTCGCAATGTTTGCCCACCACTCGGGACAGCTGCGGCGCCGCGTCGGAGCTCCGCGAGGCGAGAATCGCCGAATAATCCGCGTCGTACAGCACCGGCCGGGGGTTGTCGCTCATCCCGCCGTCCACCGACACATAGCGGCGGGGGTGCGTAACGTCCCCGGCTCCGTCGTCGCCGGCCGCGGCACCAGCCGTGGCCGGGGAATCCACCCGGACGGTCTTGAGCGTGCCGACCTCATACAGCGTAAAGGTGGTGCTTCCGACGATCGCGCGGCCCGGTTCGATCGAAATCCGGGGGGCGGTTATGCCGAGGGCAGCGCATTTGGAACGGACGACGGCGGCCATCGCCTGCGCGATTTCGGCGGCCGGGCGCGGGGTGTCCACGGGGGTGTAGGCGATGCCGTAGCCGCCGCCGAGGTCAAGCTCGGGCAGCACGATGGAGTACTTCGACTGCATCGCTGCCAGGAAGTCCAGCAGCCGCTCGGCGGCGAGGGCGAAGCCGTCCGGTTCGAAGATCTGCGAGCCGATGTGGCAGTGCAGGCCCAGCAGTTCGATGCTGGCGTGCCCGGTGGCCGCGGCCACGGCTTCCTCTGCGGCGGACAGTCCGGCCTGGTCCGTGGAGTCCCCGGCCATGGACAGGCCGAATTTCTGGTCCTCGTGGGCCGTGGCGATGAATTCGTGGGTGTGGGCGTGCACTCCGGGGGTCAGCCGCAGCATCACCCTGGCGGTGTCGCCCCGGTTGGCGGCGATCGCCGCGACGCGTTCGAGCTCATCGAGGCTGTCCACCACGATCCGTCCCAGCTGCATGTCCAGCGCCCGGTGGATTTCGCCGTCGGACTTGTTGTTCCCGTGCAGGGCGACGTCGGCGCCGGGGATGCCGGCGCGGAAGGCCACGGCGAGTTCGCCGCCGGACGCCGTGTCCAGGCGCAGCCCCTCTTCCTCGACCCAGCGGACCACGGAGGTGCACAGGAAGGACTTGCCGGCGTAGTAGACGTCCACTCCCCCGCAAATATCGGCGAAGGCGTCGTTGAAGGCGTCGCTGAACGCCCGGGCCCGGGCCCGGAAGTCGGTCTCGCTCAGCACGAACAGCGGCGTGCCGTACTGGCGCTGAAGCTCACTGACCGTCAGCCCCTCGATGGTGAGCTCGCCGTCGTCGTTGCGCGCAACACCGCCCGCCCACAGCGGTTCGTGGAGGGCATTGAGGTCGGCGGGGACCTCGAGCCAGTCCGGGGCGAGCGGGGACTGTCCTGAATTTGCGGTCATGGCGGTTACATCCGTTCCGGCGCCGAGACGCCCAGCAGTTCCAGTCCGTTGGCCAGCACCTGGCTGGTGGCGTCGTTGAGCCACAGCCTGGTGCGGTTGGTGTCGGTGATGGGTTCCTCGCCCTGCGGCGCCACGCGGCAGGCGTCATACCAGCGGTGGTAGGCGCCGGCGATCACTTCGAGGTGGCGGGCCACGCGGTGCGGCTCGCGCAGCTCAGCGGCCTTGGCCACGATCGAGGGATAGCTGCCCAGGTGCGAGAGCAGCTCGTTTTCGGTGGGGTGCTCCAGCAGGGCGGCGTTGAAGCTGTCTATGCCGTCCACGCGGCGCTCCACGCCGGCGGCCACGGCGTTGCGGGCGGCGCCGCGGGAGCGGGCATGGGCGTACTGGACGTAGAACACCGGGTTTTCGTTGCTGTGCTTCTTCAGCAGCTCCGGGTCCAGCGTCAGCGGCGAATCGGCGGGGAACCGGGCCAGCGAGTACCGGACGGCGTCCTTGCCGAGCCAGGAAATGAGGTCCTTGAGCTCGATGATGTTGCCGGCGCGCTTGGACAGCTTGGCGCCGTTGACGGAGACCAGCTGGCCGATCAGGACCTCGATGTTGATCTCGGGGTCGTCCCCGGCGGCTGCCGCGATGGCCTTGAGCCGGTTGATGTAGCCGTGGTGGTCGGCACCGAGGAGGTAGATCTTCTCGGTGTAGCCGCGGTCCTTCTTGGACAGATAATAGGCGGCGTCGGCGGCGAAGTACGTGGGCTCACCGTTTGCGCGGACCATCACGCGGTCCTTGTCATCGCCGAAGTCGGTGGTGCGCAGCCAGACCGCGCCGCCGTCGTCGAACACGTGGCCCTGTTCGCGCAGGCGGGCGACGGCGTCCTCGATCGCGCCGGCGTCGTGGAGCTCCTGCTCGGAGAAGTAGACATCGAAGTCGACGCCAAACTCGGCCAGCGTCTGCTTGATGTCATGCATCTGCGCCTTGTAGGCGGCGCCCCGGATCACCGGCAGGGCCGCCACTTCGGTGAGTTCGCGGATGTCCGGGTGCTCGGTGAGCACCTCGTGGCCGAGGTCCGCGATGTACTGGCCCGGGTAGCCGCCCTGGGGCACGTCCAGGCCGTGCAGCCTCGCGAACACGGAGTTCGCGAACACGTTCATCTGGGAACCGGCGTCGTTGATGTAGTACTCGGCAGTGACGTCGGCACCGGAGGCCCGGAGGACGCGGGCGATCGCGTCGCCGAGGGCGGCCCAGCGGGTGTGGCCGATGTGCAGCGGGCCGGTGGGGTTGGCCGAGACGAATTCCATGTTGACCACGTGCCCGGCGAGCGCGGTGTTGGTGCCGTAGGCCGCACCGGCCTCGACGATCGCCTTGGCGAGGGCACCGGCGGCAGCGGCGTCCACCGTGATGTTCAGGAAGCCGGGGCCGGCGATGTCCACCGCGGACACGCCGTCGATCGTTTTGAGCCGGGCGCTCAGGACGGACGCGAACTCCCGCGGGTTGGTGCCCGCCGTTTTGGCCAGCTGGAGGGCGACGTTGGTGGCCCAGTCCCCGTGGTCCCTGTTCTTGGGGCGCTCCACGCGCACCTCATCCGGGATGTCGGCCGCGGAGAGGGCTATGTCACCGGCGGCAACGGCGTCCTTCAGGCAGGCGGATATGGCGAGGGAGAGTTCTTCTGGGGTCACAGTTCTAGCCTACCGGTGGGCCCGGAGTGCGGCGGAATCTGGCACCCGGCATGACGGCGGGGCCGGTTACGGGAATACCCAAGGTCTTCGATGCCTCGCACCAAGGGTGAACCGTTACCCTGAATTCAACGTCTGCAACCGTGTCAGTGCCTCCACATTGTTCGCTGTCCGATCCCCGCAAAGAATCGAGTCCCGCATGAATACCGCCTTCCGCAAAAGCGTCCTCGTCGGCATTGCCGGCCTCTCCGTGGCCGGAACTGCGGCTGGCTGCGCCCCTTCTGCGCAGGCCCCGGCCGCAGAGGCCGCGCCGCCCGCAGCTTCCGGGACCGCCGGTGCCGGTTCCTACAAGGACGGCACGTACAGCGCCGACGGGAACTACACCTCCCCCAACGGCACTGAGACCGTGGGCGTGGAGCTGACGCTGGCCGGCGGTGCCGTGTCCGACGTGAAGATCACGCAGCACCCCTCGAATCCGAACACCCGAAAGTTCCAGGGCGAGTTCGCCGGCGGCATCCAGTCCCAGGTTGTTGGCAAGAAGCTCGACGAGATCAAGGTTTCCAAAGTGGCCGGATCCTCGCTGACCAGCGGCGGCTTCAACCAGGCCGTGGCGAAGATCAAGTCACAGGCCCAATAGCGCAACAAGGGAACAGAGGAATCGTGGCGCATCCGGGCTGGGCGCACTTCAGCTTTGACGGGATCGGGACCCGCTGGGAGATTTCCACCCCGTCCCGGCTCTCCGGCGAGCTCCGCCGTGGCCTGCTCGCCACGGTGGCGGAGTACGACGCCGTGTGGTCCCGGTTCCGCCCCGATGCGCTCGTTGCCGACGCAGCCCGGACGCCTGGCCGCCTTGAGCTGCCCGCCGAAGGGGCCGCCCTGGGCGAGCTGTACGGCACCCTGTACCGGCTCACCGGGGGTGCGATGACCCCGCTCATCGGCGGGAGCCTGGAGCGCCTGGGCTACGACGCCACCTACACCCTGCGCCCGGGCGGTGCGCCGCTTCCCGCGCCCCGGTGGGAGGATGCGCTGGACTGGCAGGGCACCGCGCTGACCACCACGGTTCCGGTGGTGATCGACGTCGGCGCGGCCGGAAAGGGCCAGCTGGCCGATCTGCTCTCCGCCCAGCTCCGGGACGGCGGCTGCGCCGGGCATTTCATCGATGCCAGCGGGGACCTGCTGAATCCGGGGCCGGATCCGGTGGCGGTTGCCCTCGAGCACCCCTACGATCCCACCCGGGCAATCGGCACCGTCCAGCTGGGGGCCGGTGCCCTGTGCGCTTCCGCCGCCAACCGGCGCGCCTGGGGCGACGGGTTCCATCATGTCCTGGACGGCACCACGGGAGCGCCGGTGCGTACCGTTGTCGCCAGCTGGGCCATGGCCGGGACCGCGATGGTGGCGGATGCGCTGGCCACTGCGTTGTTCTTTGTCGACGGTCCGCGGCTGGAGCAGGAGTTCGATTGCGCCTGGCTCACGGTTTATGCGGACGGGCACGCGGAATATTCAGCCGACTTCGAAGGGGCCCTGTTCTCATGACTGCCATCACCGCCACCGCCCTCGGTTCGAGGCTGGACACCGCCTTGGGCCGGCTCACGATGTACCGGCTGGTGCTGTGGGTCCTGGCCGTCCTGGCCGGCTACAGCCTGCTGCTCAATGTGCTGGGCTGGCTGACGTTCGGGCTGCCGGAAATGCTGGCCCACCTTGCCCTGTGCCTTGGCCTGACGTACGCCTCCAGCCAGGGGCTGGCCGCACTGTTCCGTGTGCGGCCGCACACGGAGTCCTCACTCATCACCGGCCTGCTGCTGTACTTTCTTTTCTGGCCCAGCGAGCTTTTCTGGCCCAGCCAGCCAACCCAGGGCCTCCAGCTGGCGGAGATCGCCGGCGTCGCCCTGGCCTGCGTACTGGCCTCGGCCTCGAAGTATGCGCTGGCCTGGCGCGGCCGGCACATCTTCAATCCGGCCGCGGCGGGCGCGTTCCTGGCCGGGCTGACCGGGCTCAACATTGCCACCTGGTGGGCCGCGACGCCGGCCATGCTCTGGCTGGTGCTGCCAGGGGTGCTGCTGGTGCTCTACCGGACCCGGAAGTTCGCCATGGCCGCCGTATTCGCCGTGGTTGCCGTGTCCATCGTGGCCGCCGATCTGCTCCAGGCCGGGATGAATCTCCCCGAGGCCCTGTGGCAGACGCTCGCGCAGCGGCCGGTGCTGTTCTTCGTCGGGTTCATGCTCACCGAGCCGCTCACCCTGCCCCCGCGGCGCTGGCAGCAGCTGGCGCTGGCCGCCGTCGTCGGGGCACTGTTTGCCGTCCCCTACAACCTGGGGTTTGTGGCCAACTCCCCCGAGCTGGCGCTGCTCGCGGGCAACGCGCTTGCCTTCGCCGTCGGACAGCGGGGCGGGGTCCGGCTGGCGTTCGTCGCGAGCCGTCCGCTGACGCCCACGACGACGGAATTCAGCTTCCGCCCGGAACGTCCGGTGCGCTTCGCTCCCGGACAGGCCCTGGAGCTGCACCTGCCCCCGGACACGGCCGGCGACGCTGGCGCCGCCAGGGGCGATGGGAAGGGTGATGGCAAGGGAATCCGGCGCGTGTTCAGCCTGACCAGCGCACCCGGAGCCTCCCTGCTGACGATCGGGGTGGGGACGGCCGAGCCGGTGTCCTCAGCCAAGCGATCGCTGCTGTCCCTGGCACCCGGCGCCGGGCTCACCGCCACCACGGTGAGCGGCGACTTCGTCCTGCCCCGGGACCCGGCCACCCCCGTGCTGCTCGTCGCGGCCGGAATCGGGATCACCCCGTATGTGGCCCAGCTGGCCGGGGCGTCGGCCGGAAACCCGGCCGGGGACCGCGACGTTGTCCTGCTGTACCTGGCCAAGAGTGCCGCCGAACTGGGCTACGCCGAGGAGCTCCAGCGCTCGGGGGCGCGCATCGTGGCCCGGCTGGCCGACGGTTCGGCGCCGCCGGCCAACATGGAGGACGCAGGCGCCGGAAGAATTGACGCGGCGGCCCTCAAGGACCTGGTGCCGGACATCGGCGGCCGGGAAGTCTTCATCTCCGGCTCGCCCGCCAGCGTGCGTTCGCTGCGGGCCGCGGCGCGTGGCGCGGGCGCCCGCCGGGTCCATGTGGATACGTTCACCGGCTACTGACGCCGCTACTGAGCGGACCGGCCAATCCGCGGGATCGGCCAAGCTGAGGACCCCGCACATAGGCCGCGTTGGACCGCCACTTGACTCCACAAATGAGCGACCGTTTTCCATGGTTTTCCGTTGGAGGCCACCTTCCTGCTAAGCTCTAGGACGTCCCGCCGGTAACGGCAGGAACCCTGACTGCCCTCGTAGCTCAGGGGATAGAGCGTCTGCCTCCGGAGCAGAAGGTCGTTGGTTCGATTCCAATCGAGGGCACAAAATACCGGCATCGCCGGCAAACCCCGCTGTTTCATTGAAACGGCGGGGTTTTTTTGTGCCCTGAATCCCGCCAAAAGACCGCGGAAATCCAGCGGCTTTGCCCCTGCCGATTGTCGGTGCTCCCTCGTAGGCTGTTTTCATCGGTGGCGGGCTACCCTGCCGGCTCCGAAGCGTGAAGGGGGTCTCACATGTTCTATCCAACTCCGTCCTGTTCCATCGTTCCGCCCTATTTGCTCCGCAGGCTGGCCGCACAGCAAAAGCCGGAGCTCTCCAGGGCCGCCCACGGGGCAAAGCAGGCCCTGCAACACGTCCCGGGGTTCCAGGCCTCCCGCGCAGTGCCCGGGCCCGGCAGCCGCCCGGGCCTGCGGGAGCTCAAGCCGTCCCCGCCGGAACGGACGGTCTACGACGCCAAGTCCACCGAGAAGCTGCCCGGCAGCGTGGTCCGCAAAGAAGGCGAACCGCCCACCGGCGATCCCGCCGCCGACGAGGCCTATGACGGGCTGGGGCACACCCACCGCCTCTACGCCGAGGCCTTCGGACGCAATTCGATCGACGGCAAAGGCCTGCACCTTGATGCCACGGTCCACTACGGCCGCCTGTACGACAACGCATTCTGGGACGGCCAGCAAATGGTCTTCGGCGACGGTGACGGCCAGGTCTTCGGGCGGTTCACGAAATCCCTGAGCGTCATTGGCCACGAGCTCACCCACGGCGTGACCCAGTACTCGGCCGGGCTGGTCTACCGCAACCAGGCCGGCGCCCTGAACGAATCGATGTCCGATGTCTTCGGTGCCCTCGTTGAGCAGTACGTGCGGAAGCAGTCGACGGCGGAGGCCAGCTGGCTGATCGGTGAAGGCCTCTTCACGGACCAGGTGCAGGGGGCCGCCTTGCGTTCCATGAAGGCTCCGGGAACGGCATACGACGACGACGTGCTCGGCAAAGACCCGCAGCCGGACTCGATGGACGGCTACGTGCGCACAAGCGCGGACAACGGCGGCGTGCACATCAACTCCGGCATCCCCAACCGCGCGTTCTGCCTGGTGGCCACCGCCCTCGGCGGCAATGCCTGGGACGCACCGGCACAGATCTGGTACGAGACCCTGACGGGCGGCAAGCTGTCCCCCACCGCCACGTTCGGTGCCTTCGCCAAGGCAACAGCCGCCTCTGCCAAGGAGCTTTTCGGCGAGGATTCCAAGGAACATGACGCCGTGCGCTCCGCGTGGGAAACTGTGAAGGTCAAGCTCCCGGGAGCCCGACGATAAGCCCAGGCCCCTGCAGATCCGAGTCCGATGAAGGTCCGAGTCCGATGAAGATAACTGTCCAGCGCAGTGGCGGCGTGGCCGGAATGAAAAGGACGTGGACCGTCCGGCCCGAGCCGCCCGAGGACACCGACCGGTGGCAGCCGCTGATTGAGGCCTGCCCCTGGGACGACGTCGCCGGGACCAGCGGGACATCCGGCCAGCCGGACCGGTTCATGTACAGCATCCGGGCCGATCAACGGCGGGCGGTCCTGCCCGAGCGTGAACTGACGGGCCCGTGGCGCGACCTCGTCGAATGCGCACGGGCCGCGGCCGAGGAATCGGCGCCGCCGGGCTTTGCCTAGACGCTCCTGCCGGGCCGGGGCCCGCTACGCCGTGGCCAGGTGCCCGCGGAACGTGCGCCGGTAGGACTGCGGGCTGGTGTCCAGCGCCTTCGTAAAGTGGTGCCGCAACAGGACCGAATGTCCGAAGCCGGATTCCCTCGCGATTTCGTCGATATTGAGCTCCGTGGTTTCCAGCAGCTCCTGGGCACGGAGCACCCGTTGGGAATTGAGCCAGGCCGCCGGGGTGGCCCCCGTTTCCGCACGGAAGCGCCGCGCAAATGTCCGCGGCGACATATGGACCCTGGCCGCCAGCTCGTTGACTGCGTGTTCCTCGTCCAGGTGCCGGACCATCCACTGCAGCAGCTGCTCCATGGGTTCCGAGCCGCACTGCGGAATGGGCCGGTCGATGTATTGGGCCTGGCCGCCGTCCCGGTGCGGAGGGACCACCATGTCCCGGGCGATGGCGGCGGCCACCTTGGCGCCGAACTCCACGCGGACCAGGTGCAGGCAGGCATCGATCCCCGCGGCCGTGCCGGCACTCGTGATGATCCGGCCGTCCTCGACGTAGAGGACATTTTCATCCACCAGCACGGCCGGGTATCGGCTGGCCAGTTCCTGGGAGTAATGCCAGTGCGTGGTGCATCGGCGGCCATCGAGCAGGCCTGCCCGGGCCAGGGCAAAGGCACCGGAACAAATGGACATCACCCAGGCGCCCCGGGCATGGGCCGCCCGCAGCGCCTCCAAGACGGATTCGGGAACGTCCTCGTCCCGGCCGTACGGCGCCATCACCACCAGGTCGGCGTCGGCAGTTGCTTCCAGCCCGAGACCGACGTGCATGGACAGGCCGGACTTGAGCGGGACGTCGCCCGGCTCGGGCGCGCAGACGCGGAAATCGAACGCGGGCACGCCGTTTCCGCGGTCCGAGCGGTCGATGCCGAAGACCTCGAAAGCCGTCGCGAACTCGAAGATCGAGAAGTTGGGAACCACGATCATTGCCACTGATTTGATCATGATTTCATCCTGACAGAACAGTGGCAGAAATTATAGCTTTTTGGGCATTTCTGCCACTTCTTTTAGTTCTTGGACCGGAGAACCATAGAGGTATGGAACTCCTCGGAATCGCCGTCATCGTCCTGATCATCGCCGGCCTCGCAGCCACCATCTCCGCCCTGCGGAAGGACGGCCTCGGTCACACCCCGCCCGTCCGCTCGGAAGAGTACTGGATGGCCCGGGACCTGCCGAGCGTCAACTACACCCTGCGGAACTTCTAAGTCCGCGCACGTTTTGCCCACACGCCCATCGGGCCCGGCTCATCAAGCCGGGCCCTCACTATGCGCCGGGCCTGAAGCAGCAACGGAACAGCCCGGCTGCAGCAACCGGACCCGATAGTAGGACCGCACAGCCGCCGCCACCCCAGCGGACAGTCCACCCCAGTAGACTGTCTCCAGCCATGACATTGCATATTTCCTACCCCGCCGAGCTGCCGGTCTCCGAGCGCCGCGAAGATCTTATGGCCGCCATCGCGGCCAACCAGGTGACCATCATCGCCGGCGAGACCGGCTCGGGTAAGACCACCCAGATCCCCAAGATGTGCCTTGAGCTCGGCCTGGGCGAGAACGGGCTGATCGGCCACACCCAGCCCCGCCGTCTCGCTGCCCGCACCGTGGCCGAGCGCATCGCGGAGGAACTCGGCGTCGAAATCGGCCAGGAAGTCGGTTTCCAGGTCCGCTTCACCGGTGAGGTCAGCCGGTCCACCAAGGTCAAACTCATGACCGACGGCATCCTGCTGGCGGAGATCCAGCGCGACAGGCTGCTGCGGAAGTACAACGCCATCATCATTGACGAGGCGCACGAGCGCAGCCTCAACATCGACTTCATCCTCGGCTACCTCAAGCGCATCCTGCCGCAGCGCCCGGACCTGAAGATCATCATCACCTCGGCCACCATCGATCCGGAGCGCTTCGCCAAGCACTTCGGCAGCGACGAGGAGCCCTCCCCCATCATCGAGGTGTCGGGCCGGACCTTTCCGGTGGAAATCCGCTACCGGCCGCTTTCCCAGCCGGCCGGCGGCGCCGAAGATGGAGCCGGAGAAGGTGCCGCGGCGGACGACGAACTCGAGGAGGACCGCGACCCGCTCGATGCGGTGTGCGACGCCGTCGACGAGCTCGCCTTGGAAGCCCACGGCGACATCCTGATCTTCTTCTCCGGCGAGCGCGAAATCCGCGACGCGGCGGAGGCCCTCAACGCCCGCATCCAGTCCAACCGGCGCCTCGCGGGCACCGAGGTCCTTCCCCTCTTCGCCCGGTTGAGCCTGCAGGAGCAGCACAAGGTTTTCCACCCCGGCAGCAAGCGCCGGATCGTACTTGCCACCAACGTCGCCGAAACCTCGCTGACGGTCCCCGGCATCAAGTACGTGATCGACACCGGCACGGCCCGGATCTCGCGCTACTCGCACCGGACCAAGGTCCAGCGCCTGCCGATTGAGCGCGTCTCCCAGGCTTCGGCCAACCAGCGCTCGGGCCGCTGCGGCCGCGTTTCCGACGGTATCGCGATCCGGCTGTACTCCGAGGAGGACTTCGAGTCGCGGCCGCTGTTCACGGATCCGGAGATCCTGCGCACCAACCTCGCGGCCGTCATCCTGCAGATGACCGCCATGGGCGTGGCCCGTGGACCGAAGGACGTGGAGAACTTCCCGTTCGTCGAGCCGCCGGATTCGCGCGCCATCAACGACGGCGTCAGTCTCCTGCGCGAGCTCGGCGCCCTGACCGCCGCGCGGCAGGAGCCAACGGACGACGGCGGGCAGCGCGACGGCGGGCAGCGCCGCGGTTCCGGCCGTCCCGGAAGCGGGCTCACCGCCGTCGGGCAGCAGCTGGCCCAGCTGCCGGTGGACCCCAGGCTCGGCCGGATGATCGTGGAGTCCGGAAAGCGGGGCTGTGTCCGGGAGGTCATGATCCTGGCCGCCGCGCTCACCATCCAGGACCCGCGCGAGCGTCCAACAGACAAGCAGCAGCTCGCCGCGGAGAAGCACGCCCGCTTCCGGGACGAGAACTCGGATTTCACCGGTTACCTGAACCTGTGGAACTACCTGCAGGAGAAGCAGCAGGAACTGTCCTCCACGGCGTTCCGCCGGCTCTGCCGCAACGAGTTCATCAACTACCTGCGGGTCAGGGAGTGGCAGGACCTGTTCGCCCAGCTCCGCCAGCTGGCCCGCCCGCTGGGCATCAGCCTGGACAACAAGCGCCTTGCCGATCCGGTGGGCAACCACGACGGCATCCACATCAGCCTGCTCTCGGGGCTGCTGAGCCACGTCGGCATCCTCGACGAGCGCAAGCGCGAGTACGCCGGAGCCCGCGGCAGCCGCTTCGCGATTTTCCCGGGTTCGGCACTGTTCAAGAAGTCACCCACGTTCGTGATGGCCGCCGAGCTCGTGGAGACGAGCCGGCTCTGGGCCCGCGTCGCGGCGAAGTTCGATCCGCTCTGGGCCGAACAGGTGGCCCCCGACCTGGTCAAGCGCAGTTACAGCGAGCCGCGCTGGTCCAAGAAGATGGGCGCGGTGATGGCCCACGAAAAGGTCACGCTGTACGGCGTGCCCATCATCCCGAGCCGGCGGATCAACTACGGCAAGGTGGATCCGGAGCTCTGCCGCGAGCTCTTCATCCGGCATGCCCTGGTTGAAGGCGACTGGCAGACCCACCACAAGTTCTTCCACCGCAACCGCGCGCTGCTGCACGAAGTCGAGGAACTCGAGGCCCGGATGCGGCGCCGCGACATCCTGGTGGACGACGAGACACTCTTCGAGTTCTACGACGCCCGGATCGGCGCGGAGGTCGTCTCGGAGCGGCACTTCGACAAGTGGTGGAAGGACGCACGGCAGCAGGATCCCACGCTGCTCGACTTCGACCAGTCCCTGCTGATCAGCGAGGACGCCGCGGCCCTGGACGATTCGGCCTATCCCAAGACCTTGTTGCACAAGGGCTTCGAGCTGCCGCTGAGCTACGAGTTCCACCCCGTGGCGCCCGGTTCGCCGCCAAATCCATCCGACGGCGTCACCGCCGAGGTGCCGGTGCTGTTCCTGAACCAGCTCGACGATGCCGCGTTCCGCTGGCTGATCCCCGGGCAGCGCGTGGAACTCGTCACGGCGCTGATCAAGTCGCTGCCGAAGCAGATCCGCAAGAACTTTGTTCCTGCCCCGGACGTGGCCCGCCAGGCCGTCGCGGCACTGGAAGCGGACTTCGATCCCGCCACGGACGAGCTCGAACCGTCGCTGGAACTGGTGCTGCGCCGGATCCGCGGACAGGTCATTCCGCCGGGCTCCTGGAACTGGGACGCCGTCCCGTCGCATTTGCGGGTCAGCTTCCGCGTGGTGGATTCCCGCGGCAAGTTGCTGGATGAGGGCAAGGACCTGACCGCGCTGCAGGAGCGGCTGGCCCCGGCCACCCGCCGGGCCATCGCGGAATCCCTCGGTGCCACCCCGGGCACCACGGGACCCCAATCCAAGGGAAATGCAGCGGCGAAGGCGAAAGCCGGCGCGAACGGCAAGGATGGCGCGCGTTCATCACGGGCCGGCGCGTCCCCGTCGGCGGCCCTGGCCGCTGCCGCAGCCGCGGCGCCGGGCGGCTTCACCGAAATGTCCGGGCTCAAGGACTGGACCTTTGGAACCGTCCAACGCCAGGTCCAGGGAACCGTTGGCGGGCACACCGTCACCGGCTATCCGGCCCTGGTGGACGAGGGAACGTCCGTGGCGCTGCGGCTGTTCCAGACGCCGTCGGAACAGCAGGAAGCCATGCGCGGCGGGGTCATCCGGCTCCTGGCCCTGAAAGTGCCGCCGCCGGACCGCTATGTCCTGGAGCACCTGAACAACACCGAGAAACTGACGTTCAGCCAGAACCCGCATGGTTCCGTGGCCGCGCTGATCGCCGACTGCGCCCTGGCCGCCATCGACAAACTCACGCCGGCCCCGCTGCCGTGGGACGAGGGATCGTTCAAGGCGCTCTACGAGAGCGTCCGGGCGGAGCTGATCGACACCGTCTTTACTGTCACCGCCGTCGTCGAACGCATCCTGGCCAGCACCCGGCGGATCGAAAAGCAGCTCAAGGGCACCACGAGCCTGGCCCTGATCAGCGCGCTCAACGACGTCAAGAGCCAGCTCGAGCAGCTGGTGTACCCGGGTTTCGTGGCACGCACGGGCTACGCCCAGCTCAGCCAGCTGCCCCGCTACCTCACGGCCATCGAAAAGCGCCTCGAGAAGCTGCCGGGCAACGTGCAGCGGGACGCCCAGCACATGGCCGCGGTCCAGGCCCTGGAGGACGACTACGACGACGCCGTGTCCGCGCTGCTGCCCGGGCGGCGGGCGGGCGCGGAGTTAACCCACGTGCGCTGGATGATCGAGGAACTGCGGGTGAGCCTCTTCGCCGTCGAACTCGGGACCGCCTATTCGGTGTCCGAAAAGCGTATCCGGGCCGCCCTTAACAAAGTGCTGGCGCCGGCGTAGACCCCTGAGGGTGCTGCGCCGGCGCCAGCACTGGCGGCCGGGCCTGTCCGGGCGGGACCTAGGCGGCCGGGACGTGCTCCGCGTGGCCGGCCGTGCGGAGGCCTTCGCGGAGCTTCTCCGCGTTGGCGTCCAGCCTGGCCGGATCCGGGTGCTGGTCCACGGAGCCGAAATCAAAGTCCGCCATTGAGTTCGATGGCCACACGTGGACGTGCATGTGGTTGATTTCGTAGCCGGCCACGATCAGCCCGGCCCGGGCGGCGTCGAACACCTCCACCTGGACCGCGCCGATCTTGCGGGCAACCTCCATGACCCGGCCGAGGACCTCGGGCGAGGCATCCGTCCAGCGGTCCACTTCCTCGGTGGGCACCACGAGGGTGTGGCCGTCGGCCAGCGGGCCCATGGTCAGGAACGCCACGACGCCGTCCTCGCGCCAGACGAAGCGGCCCGGGATCTCGCCGTTGATGATTTTGGTGAAGAGAGTGCTCATGCGTCCGCCTTTTCTGCCGGGGACCCCAGGGTACTGACGTCCAGGACAAAACGGTACTTGACGTCGCCTGCCACCATGCGGTCGTAGGCTTCGTTGAGCTGGTCCGCGCCGACCACCTCAACGTCGGACACCACGCCGTGCTCGGCGCAGAAGTCCAGCATCTCCTGCGTCTCGGCGATGCCGCCGATCAGCGAACCCGCATAGGCGATCCTGCGCCGGATCAGCACCCCGGGGTTGACGGGCGGCATCGCTTCGGCGGGCAGGCCCAGCTGGAACAGCACACCGTCCAGGCCCAGCGTGCGGAAGTAGGGGTTGAGGTCGTGCGGTGCGGCGACGGTGTCGATGATGACGTCGATACTGCGGTTCGCGGCTTCCATCGCGGCCGGGTCGGTGGAGAGGATGACGTCGTCGGCGCCCAGCTCGCGCGCTGCGGCGAACTTGTTCTCCGACGTCGTGAAGACCTTGACCTCGGCCCCCATGGCCTTGGCGATCTTGACGGCCATATGGCCGAGACCGCCCAGTCCGACGACGCCGACGACGTCGCCTTCCTCGACTTCGAAGTGGTTCAGGGGCGAATATGTGGTGATGCCGGCGCACAGCAGGGGCGCCGCGGCGGCGGGGTCCAGTGCTTCCGGCACCCGCAGGACATAGTGGCGGTCCACCACGATCGACGTGGCATACCCACCCTGGGTGATGGCGCCGTCGTTGCGGGCATCCTTCGCCCCGTAGGTTCCCACCGCGGCGTTTTCGCAGTACTGCTCGAGGCCGTCCAGGCAGCTGTCGCACTCGCGGCAGGAGTCCACGATGCAGCCCACGCCCACGCGCTCACCCACCGTGAAGTCGTCGACGGCGGAACCGAGCCGGGTGACCCGGCCGACGATCTCGTGGCCCGGGATCAACGGGTAGGTGTCGCCGCCCCATTCGCCCCGGGTGGCGTGCACGTCCGAGTGGCACAGTCCGCAGAATTCGACGGCGATCTCGACGTCGTCCGCCTTCGGCGCCCGTCGGGACACGGTCAAGGGAACGAGCCCGCTGTCCGGTGAGGTGGCACCATACGCAGCAGCGAGTGTGGGGCCGGCGTTCTGCGCGGCGCTGTCCGCGGTGGCGGATTTGGTGTCTGTGGTGTTCAAATCCGGCAACGGCTTGGCAAGGGGCGGGGGTACGGGACGTCCAGGTGTCATACGTTGACGCTACCCCCGGTCCCGGGATGTATTCCACTTTGGGGTGGCTCGCTGGCGAGGGCTCGTCGTTCAGGTCGGGCACGTTGCCCAACTGGTCGAGCGTCAACGAACCGGGGGCACCCTGGGGACGCCGTCCGAGCAACCGGCCGGAAGGCCGGACACTCAACTGCGTCCAAGACTTCCGCACCGACAGCCTCCATCATTCGCTAACGAATTGGCCGCCGCCGGGCAGTTGGCACCCGGGGCGGACCTCTGTGGCCATTATTGTCGGGGGTCCCTGAAACACTGGATTCATGGACGGCAATCAGGGGCCCGAAGTGGCTTCGGCAGGACACGGCGACGGTGGCCTGAGTCGCGCCGGGAGCGGCGCGGCCGCCGGGCCCGTGGGCTTAGGCTGTCCGCCCACGGACAGTGCCGGGATCATTGACCGGATCCGGGAACTGGAAGACTGGAAATCCGCCGCGTCCGCGGAACAGGCCCGGCTCGCCGTGGCCTTCGACCTGCTCCAACGCCGCGAACAAGCCCGGCTCGGGGTCCCGCCCGAGAATCTCGGCGCCGGGATCGGCGCGCAGATCGCCCTGGCCCGGCACGAATCCCCCGCCAGGGGCGGCCGGCTCCTGGGCCTGGCCAAAGCCCTCGTCACCGAGATGCCGCACACCCTCACCGCCCTGGAAACCGGGCAGCTGAACGAATGGCGCGCCACCCTGCTCGTGCGCGAAACCGCGTGCCTGAGCGCCGCGGACCGGGCCGCCGTCGACGCCGACCTCGCCGCCGACGCCGGGACGTTCGCCGGGGCCGGTGACCGGTCCCTGGTCGCCGCGGCCCGGGCCGCCGCGTACCG